>JAGMCJ010000038.1 GCA_023129265.1 Thermoplasmata archaeon
TGATGTTGTTCCCGTAGTCGAAGACAACCGAGCCGGCCTTCTGAAGGGCCAGCATGGCGCGCACGTGGACTGCGATCGATTCATACGACCTCTCCAGGTACGTCTCAGGATCACTCGCCCTCAGATCAAGAGCTTCCTGAAGCGTCAAGCCGCCGGGCACGTAACCGTTCAGCGCATCGTGAGCGGATGTCTGATCGGTGACCACGTCGAACGATATCCCAGTCTCGGCGAGGTCAGGATGCGTCTCCGAGCAGTTGGCGAAGACACCCACGGACTTCGCTTCCCCCTCCTCCTTCGCACCCTTGACGATCTCCAGCCCTTCGTCGAGGGAAGTCACCATCTCATCGCAGAATCCTGCTTCCAATCTCCTTTTGATCCGTGATTCATCCACCTCGACCGCGAGACACGCTCCTCCGTTCATCTTGATGGCCAGAGGCTGAGCACCGCCCATACCTCCGAGTCCGCCAGTGAGCACGGATCTCCCTGACAGTGAACCGTCGAAGTTCTCTCGTGCGCATGCCGCGAAAGTTTCGTAGGTGCCCTGTATGATGCCTTGGGTGCCTATGTACGCCCATCCGCCAGCGGTCATCTGGCCGTACATCATGAGGCCAATGTCCTCGAGTTCGTAGAACTTCTCCCAGTTCGACCATCTCGGGACTAGGTTGGCGTTCGCAATGAGGACGCGCGGGGAGTCCTCAGTCGTCCTGAAAACGCCCACTGCCTTGCCGGACTGGACGAGCAGTGTCTCGTCGCTCTCCAGTTCCTTCAGCGCTTCCACGATTCTGTGGTAGCAGTCCCAGTTCCTCGCAGCCTTTCCAGTGCCACCGTATATGATAAGCTCCTCGGGTTTCTCTGCATTCTCGAGATTGTTCTGGAGCATTCTCAGAATGGCTTCCTGTCGCCAACCCTTGCATTCCAGCTTGTCCCCTCGATTGGCCTTCACCTTCATCCTATCACGCTATCATAATCAGGCATCAGGAATAAGTCATTATTGGAATGAGAGCCTTGAGTCGACGATGGCCAGTGTGGACTGGAGCAACTCCGTGCCCCCATCGAAGGCTGAGCGGGCTTCCTTCTCCATCTTTTCCTTCGTCTCCTTGTTCCTGACAGAGGCCAAGTTGACCCTCACGTTGAGGTATCCGCCACGAAGACCGGCTTGTGCCATGAGAGCGGCGACACCGGCATCCGTGCAGGCGCTCTTCGAGCCGTTCTCGGCGAGGAACCTGGCTGTCTCAAGCACCTCGAGCGAGGTCCTCATTATCTGGAGAGGGGGTTCCGCAGCTCGGACGAGAGCGTCCTGGATGGTCCTCGTTCTTTCCTGTCTCTCCTCGTCCGTCCCTTTCGGCAACGAGTACGCGTCCAGAACTGCCTGGTAGGCCTGTGCATCCTCGTCGACTAAACGCGTCAGCTTCGTTCTCAGTTCCTCTGACCGGTCTAGGGAGGCCCGCAGTTCCTTGGCAGACTCTTCGTCTACCTCTTTCTTCAGGGAGATCTTCGCGACCATCTCGGCGAGCGCGCAGCCTAACGAGGAAGCAAGGGCGGAAACGCTCCCGCCTCCTGGCGTGGGCGAGTCGGAGGCCACCTTCTCCATGAACTCATCCATATGTGACATCGCTACTCACGCAACCTGTTCTCGATGATCTGGTTCTTGTCGAACTCCTTCAACTTCAGATAGAAGATGGCAGAATCCGTGAGGGCTTCCTGGGGTATCAGTCCAATAACCTCGCTTGAAACGACATCGACGCCGAGCTTCGTGCATTCCCCCTCAATCGCTTCCATCACCTTGTGGACAGGGGTGGCCCGGAAGTTGACCAGGTTCATCGAGACCTGGGCCATATCTCTCTCTTCGATGTAGAAGCCGAGGGCTCTCACATGCTTCAGCCCGCCGCTGCTCTCTCGTATCGCCTTCGCGATTCTTTGGGCAATCACTTTGTCGCTCGTGCTGAGATACACGTTGTAGGCAATCAAGAACTCCCTCGCGCCGATGACGGTAGCTCCAGCCGTGGGGTGGAGCTCGGAGGGGCCGTAGTCAGGCTTCCGTTCTGGATCCGAGCGGATCTCCTCCTTCAGTCCCTCGTACTGTCCCCTTCTTATGAAAGACAGGCTCTTCCTTTCCGGAGACGTTGCGGCGTACTCGTACAGGTAGACGGGGATTCCCAGCTCTTCTCCCACTCTGCTTCCGAGCTGTCTTGCGAGGTTGACGCAATCATCCGTCGTCACACCGGAGATGGGAATGAAGGGGACAACGTCGGTCGCGCCTATCCTCGGATGTTCGCCTACGTGCTCGTTCATGTCAATGAGCTCCGAGGCCTTCTTGACGGCCTCAAACGCGGCGTCCGCGCACGCCTCAGGGTCGCCGACGAAGGTGACAACCGACCTGTTGTGACTGGCGTCCATCTCCACATCGAGGACCTTCACCCGCTCACCTTTTCCTATGGCATCGGTGATGGCCTTGACGACATCCTCTTTCCTGCCCTCGCTGAAATTCGGGACGCACTCTACGATCCTATCCATGAGAAATCCATCAGAAGAAGCCCTGAACTTTATTTAAGGGTTTAGCGCAGAAGCCACTCTATTTCCTTCAAGAAATACTCGAACTCGTGGTCACTCTTCGCTTTGCTGTTCGCCAAGTGGATGAGCTTCCTGAGCCCCTCTGACGCGCCCTTTGTCTTCTTCAACCTCATGTTGAGCGACACGACTCTCTTCTTGTGCTTGGGGAACTTCCTATACGAGACGAGAGGAGCGGATCCTGTTTCTCCGGTTCTCTTCTGATTCTCCCTGACGACCCTGTGCACATTGCCAGCGGCTTCGAGGTACTCCTTCGAATCCTTGGGCTCGATTCCCCGCTCGATCGCCTTCCTCCCCGCGTAGAGCATCTTGCGAAGCGCGATGTTTATCTCCTCGTCCACGAGAACACCCTTTCTCTCGATATCGTTCCTCACGTTCTTGACGTGGGCTCGGAGCCTCGAAACGCTGCTTCCCACCATCACAAAGCCTTCGCCATATTATTGTGGTTTGGGCTATATAAGCCATGCGATTCCACCGTTATCAAGACTGATAACGACGCTGATAGGTTCTTAAAGCGTCTCGGAGTGGTCCGAATGGGAGATTCATGAGCCAACTGAAGGGTGAAAGCATTCTGCTTCTCAAGGTGAAGCCAGGCGAGATGCACAAGGCCGTCAATGACCTTGAGAGGAGCGAAGAGATCACTGAGGTCGATCCGGTCCTAGGATTCTACGACATCGTTGCGAGCGGAGCGTTCGATGACAGCCGAGACTTGACCGATTTCATCGAACAAGTGGAATCGAAGCCGTTCTGTCAGAGCTGCTATGCCCGACCGTCCTACGAGTCCTGGAAACGGAGAACGAAGGGCGATTCTCTCGGCCAGGGTTGGGCCCTCATAAGGTCCAACATGCCCTCGACAACTCTCAGGGAGCTGAAGAGGCTGCCAAACATCCAGAAGTTGGTTCTCACGTCAGGGGATTTCAACATCGTCGCGAACTTCTCGGTTCGGGGTCCGGGCGACTGGAAGAGGACCGTCTTCGATGAAATCCAGGGTGCGACAGGCGTGAAAGAAATGATCACCATGCCAAGGCTCTTCGACTGAGGGCGTGCAACCTTTTCGCGAGGTCCGTGTGACCCTCACGAAAATCCTTTAATACGCTCCCCCTTTTGTCACTCAGAAATCGCTTGCAAGTATTCGGAAGACTACTGGACACGTTCGGATCGGGGAGGAAGAACTATGAGTGATGTGGTTTGGAAGCCAACGGGCGAATACATAGAAGGTTCTAACATCAAGAGGTTCATGGACAAGCACGGGATCAAAGACTACGACGGTCTGATCAATCGGAGCTCCCGTGACATCTCCTGGTTCTGGGATGCGGTGGTGAAGGACCTCAACATCGAGTGGTTCGAGCCCTACACAAAGGTTGTGGACCAGAGCAAAGGCATCGAATGGGCGGAGTGGTTCGTCGGAGGGAAGACGAACATCGCACACAACTGCCTTGATAGGCACGCAGCCCTCCAGAAGGACAAGCTGGCGTTGATATGGGAGGGCGAGGACGGCCAGATCAGGAAGATGACCTACGGCGAGATGTACTCTCAGGTCAACAGACTGGCGAACGCTATGAAGGGCGCCGGGATCAGGAAGGGTGATACTGTTGGCATCTACATGCCCTTCGTACCCGAGATCCTCGTAGTGCTCTATGCGGCGATGAAGATAGGGGCCGTCTGCATCCCAATCTTCTCCGGCTTTGGCTCTTCCGCTCTCGCTTCGAGGCTTCGGAACGCCGGGTCGAAGATACTCTTCACGGCAGACGGCTCCTACCGGAGAGGCAAGCATGTTCACATCAAGAAGGAGGCGGACGGAGCGGCAAAGCAGGTTCCGAGCCTTGAGAAGGTGGTCGTGCTGCAAAGGCTCGGGATCGACGTGGACTGGAACGATGGTCTTGACGTCTACTGGGACGACTTCGTCAAGGGGCAATCGGATGAGTGCGAGACGGAGAAGCTGGACGCCGAGGACTATTCCTTCATCATCTACACGTCCGGGACGACGGGAACGCCCAAGGGCTCCGTTCACACGCATGCGGGGTGCCTCGCACAGATGTGCAAGGAGATTGCGTACTACTTCGACCTGAAGGACGACGACCTCTTCTTCTGGCTGACGGACATCGGCTGGATGATGGGCCCGTGGATGATTGTCGGCGTCATGAACTTCGGCGGGACGA
>JAGMCJ010000039.1 GCA_023129265.1 Thermoplasmata archaeon
TGGCACCCGTCTTACCCAGCCCTTACTTCCCCTGCTTTTTAGGCAGAAGAACAGCTTACGCAAAACGTAAGCACTTGGAATCCCCTCATCGCGGTTTCCCACATTGTGAAGTTTTCGCGACTGCTGCGCCCCGTAGGGCCTGGACTCGTGTCTC
The DNA here is from genome assembly GCA_023129265.1 of Thermoplasmata archaeon. GTDB lineage: Archaea > Thermoplasmatota > Thermoplasmata > RBG-16-68-12 > JAGMCJ01 > JAGMCJ01. The sequence continues at coordinate 155 of JAGMCJ010000039.1, forward strand.
AGAGTCCATCTCCGGGCTACATCTCCCAATGCCCGTACCCGTCGTCGCCTAGTTGGTCATTTACACCAACTACAAGCTGATAGGCCGCAGACTCATCCTTGGGCGCCGGAGCTTTTAGCCTGAAAGCGTTCCAGCATCTCAGGCCTATGGGGTATTATGCTCAGTTTCCCGAGATTATTCCCCACCCAAGGGCAGATTATCCGCGTGTTACTGAGCCGTCCGCCGAGTCCCGAAGACTCTCGACTCACATGTCTAAATCGGATTCCAATAGCGGTGGCCTCCGGCAGGATCAACCGGAGTTGAAGTACGATGCACACGTTATTGGCGTGATCGCTGAGTTTCATCACATCATCGAGTGTCAGAAAGGAGAGTTCCCGACGAGCGGTTTTCTCCGATCTCCATGCTGTCGGCAACAATGGAAATGGGTTGATCACTCGTCACAACCCGGCCGGAATGTTGCCAGCTACCTCTCATCTCTTGGGGACTATATCTACATTACGTCCCCTGAAAGGTGGTACAAGTACCCTATCCGGTTCCCGCCTATTAATAGTTTCTCACTCCCTTTGGCCAGCTGGTTCTACGAGTTGATTCCCAATCGTGCGAAAAATGTTAAAGCCAAGAATCCATCTACTATCGTGATTGCAAGGGATGTGATGAGCGGGTACGTTGTTACCGCTGGAGAATCCGAGACCATCGGCGATGTCGCCGCCAAACTGGCCAAACACAGAATAAGCGGTCTTCCCGTGGTGAACTCCCAGGAGGAGCTCGTCGGAGTGATAAGCGAATCCGATATCATCAGGCGTTTTGCTTCCTTAATCACAGAATCCACCGGGAGGAAGCTCCTCTCAAGCCTCGCCGAATCGCTGGACCTGTTGGCGGTTCTGTGCAAGACAGACCACGAGAAAGGGGAGAGGGTCTTCACCAGCCTCAGAGAAACCCCAGTGTCCGAGGTCATGACGAGGAAGGTCATTGCAGCCGAATCTGATGACACGATTCAGAGGGTCGCAGAACTGATGACCAAGAACAACGTCAACAGGGTCCCTATCGTCGAAGACGGCAAGCTCGTCGGGATTGTGGGCCGAGCGGACATAGTCAAGCGCGTGCGGTCCATGGACATGACGATCGCCCCCAAGGTGTAGTCATGGGCGGTGACGCCTTCGGCAGGGCACTCACGGATTTCTATCTGGGCAACGAGGTCGAGCTCGTATTCGAGAGGGATGATGGCCACTCCAACTCGTCTGACCTTCCCCACTATTTTCGCGAACCTGGGGCATTCCCACCGTACGAGAAGGACGTTCTCTCCTACGCTGAAGCGAAGGTTCTGGATGTCGGATGCGGGGCGGGGAGGCACTCCATCTGGCTGCAGGAAGAGGGCTTTGACGTGACGAGCGTCGATTCCTCTCCGCTCGCCGTTGAGCTTTGCAGGAGACGGGGCGTGCAAAAGCCAATCCGAGGCGATGTGCATCACCTGCCTTTCAGGAAGGCCGTTTTCGATAGTGTCGTCCTGCTCGGGAACGGATTCGGCCTGGCGGGGAGGCTCGAGGACACCGTCGGCCTATTGAGAATGCTGCGTGAGATCACGAAGGATGACGCCCTTGTCCTCACCGATTCCAGGAGCTATGTTCTGACGAGGGAGAGGGCACATCTCGAGTATCACGAAGCGAACCGAAGGAAGGGGAGACCCGCCGGAGAGGTCAAGATCAGGGCAAAGTGCGGGACCGAGGTGTCGGACTGGTTCTATCTGCTGATGGTGACCCCGCAGGAGATGGAAGAAGTGTGCGAGAAGGGCGGATGGCGGGTGAAGGAGTTCTTCGAATGCGTGGAACCGGTCTTCGGTGCCGTTCTGGAGAAGTCTAGGCTCTGAGCCTCTTCACGATCGCCGCCAGCTGGTCCGCGACCATGCGCAGGAACTTGCTGTCCTCCTCCGTGAAGGGATCGAGGCGGTCACTGTCTATGTCGATCTCCCCGAACACATCGTCTATGTACTTGATGGGGACAACGATCTCGGCCTTGGTGCTCGGAAAGCACTCCAGGTATCTCTGGTCCTGGGAGACGTCCGGGACGACGACGGTCTCCGCCGTCCGCGCTGCCAGACCGCAGATGCCCTCCCCTATCGGAATCCTCGTGTGTTCCGTCGCGTTCGGTCCCTTGTAGGCCTGCAGAACGAGATCGTCACCCTCTATCACGTAGATGCCTACCCACGTATAATGGTCCAGGCTCGACTGGAGCACGTCGCACACGTCCTGGTAGAGCTCCGTGGGTTCGTTTCCGCTCTTCAGGAAGTCACCGATCCTCTCGAGTATCTCGGTGTATGCGCTGCTCATCTTGTCACCGATGCCTAGGTCGTCTGAGCGCTCCAAGATATCACCTGTTCGAATCCGTGGCAAAACGGAAGAGGTATTTAAGAAGTCGCAAAGTTGAAATCCCATCGGGACTCTGAGAGTGGCGTGAAAAGGCTGCTCCTCCACACGTGTTGCGCTCCTTGCTCCACATGGTCCATCGAGGCCCTCAGGAGCGAGTACGATGTCACTTGTCTCTTCTACAATCCCAACATCCAGCCCAGGGAGGAGTACGACAAACGGCTCTCTGATGTGAGGAGGTATTGCTCACACGTCGGTGTGAATCTGATGGAAGGGGAATACGAGATTGAGAAGTGGGAGTCGGATATCAGAGGCCATGAGGACGATCCCGAGGGTGGTGAGCGGTGCAGGATCTGCTACGGGATGCGGTTGCTGGAGACGGGAAAGCAGGCCGCCAAGAGCGGGTTTGACGCATTCACGACGACGCTCACGATTAGCCCTCACAAGAACGCCAGCGTCATAAACTCGCTGGGAGAGGAGATCGTCGAGAGGATCGGGGTCCCCTTCGTCTCGCTGGACCTGAAGAAGCGGGATGGGTTCAAGAAGAGCATCGAGATGAGTCACGAGCACGACCTGTACAGGCAGGACTTCTGCGGGTGCGTGTACAGCAGGCGGGACCATCTTAGCGTTCAATGAGCCAAAAGGTTTAAAGATTCAAGGGACATGGCAAAACGAGCGGGGATAGCCCAGCCTGGTAAGGCGCTGGATTGCTAATCCAGTGCGCTCTGCGCTCGGGGGTTCGAATCCCCCTCCCCGCGTTTGGCTCAGTGTCATCTCCGGGGGGATTGACTGTTCGAGTTCCTCCTATATAGCAGAAAGGGTAGGACGGATGGCGGCTTTCGCTCGCTGAGGGAAGGTGGCAGGCTCGAGGTGGTCCACCAGTGCGCTGTGATGGCCCTTTTCCGGTCGCACGCCCATAGAGGGGACGTGGTGTTCCACGCGATTCTCGGCGGCCCGCCAAGACCGCCCGTACACCTGAGGATT
>JAGMCJ010000004.1 GCA_023129265.1 Thermoplasmata archaeon
GGTCTTGTATCCGTGAGAGAAGAGGGACCGCGCTCTTGCTCGCCCGATTCCTCGAAAGGATACCAAATCAAGAAGCTCCTCCTTCACACCATACCTTATCCTGGGCATCAGGGCGCTGAGGGTCCTCGACTTGGACTTGTCGAATATCCTTGAGAGCTCCGTCATGGAGTGCATCAGCCATTCCGCCATGTCAACCCACCTCCGGATGTCGCCGGGTCCGACACCGAACCTCTTCGTGATTGCATCCGCGGACTCCTCCTCGATCCAGCTCTGAAGGAGAGCGGCGGTCTTCACCTCCGCAAGAAAGAACTCATAGTCATCATAGTCATCGTAGTCAATCAAGTACTCCTCGCTCGCGGCCAGTTCTTCCACCCACTCGTAGTCACCCCTTCGAAGATATAGCGTCGGCACGTCAGGAGTGGCGCATATCGCGTGAAGATAGGCGAACGCCGTGTCGCTCTTCCCGCCAAGTGCTGTCCTGAGAGTGACGGCCGACAATGGATCGATGTACAGGTCAGATGTTCTCTTCCCGAAGAAGGTCGCTTTGTAGCCCTCTCCCGCCTCGATGAAGTCCTCCTTTGTGAGAAACTCAAGCACATCATCTATGATGTCCGAGATCGTCCAGACATCCGTCTTCTGAGCGAAGAACGTGCTCTCGATGAACGAGTTCAGCTCCTTTTCGGTCCTCACGTGACCCGTGGCGATCGAGGAGAGTATGTGCATCCTCAGAGCGGGCCGTTGCCCCAGCTTTGAGTCGATGGATTCGGGCTCCGAGAGGAGGTAGTTCTCCATGATGAAGGCGCTGTCGCCCGGCTTCTTCGCCAGGAGTATGGCCTCACCCTCCGTGTCGAACTGAGGTCTCCCCGCCCTTCCGGACATCTGCTTGACCTCCATCACGGGAATGGGGACGTTCCCGTAGTTCGGATCGAACCTCGTTAGGTCCCGGACGACGACCCTTCTGGCGGGAAGGTTGATCCCCGCCGCCAATGTGGGCGTGGCAACGATACACTTCACCAGCCCGGACTTGAAGTTCGCCTCCACCATCTTCCTTTGGTCGTTCGTGAGTCCCGCGTGGTGGAATGCGGCCGCGTATCGTATCCGTCTGGAAAGCCTAGCACCGAGGGACGTGGGCTCCTCCTGCCTTGACAGGAGCTTCCTGGACAGCATTGCCAGTTCCTTGATCGACGTTGGCTCCAGGATGTCCTTGAGGTGCATCCCGACACGGCCCGAGAGCGCTTCGCTCGACCTTCTCGTGTTAACGAATATGAGGCACTGCCCGCCCTCCTTCACGACATCGAGAACGAGGGAGCTCACATCGTCGCCACAATCATCTACGGTCTTTCTCGTCCCGTCCGCAAAGGATATCTCGCCCTCGTAGAAGATGCCCTCCTTGAGCGGGACAGGGCGCCAATCGCTCGCGATGTGATCCGCGTTCAGCCATTCCGCGATCTCATCTGAGTTCTTTATCGTCGCGGAGAGAGCGAGTATCTGCGCCCTCGGGTTGATCTGCTTGAGCTTCGACAGGGTCACCTCGAGCGTGGGACCCCTTCCCGGGTCGTCGATCAGGTGTATCTCGTCCGCCACGACAACGCTCAGTTCCCGCAGCCAGTGAGCTCTGTGCCTCAGGAGGGAGTCCGCTTTCTCGGAGGTCGCTATGATGACATCGAACTTCTCGAGAGTGGGATCAGGGGCATCGTAGTCTCCGACGGAAACGCCAACTCGAATGCCCAAGCTCTCAAAGGCCTTGAAGTCCTCGTACTTCTCGGATGCGAGTGCCCTCAGCGGTACGATGTAGAGGGCCTTTCCCTTGCGCAGGACGGACTGAATGACCGCCAGGTAGGCGACGAGGGACTTACCGCTCGCGGTCGGAATCGCCAAAACGACGTTCTTCCCCTCCAAGGCAGGTCCCACGGCCTCAGCCTGGGGCGGATATAGCTCCTTGATTCCTTGCTCGGCGAGTATGTCGACTATTCTGGAGTCTACGTCGATGTCGGAAACCCTCATTGTGTGGTCATGGCTCGAATGAATCAAATACCTTTCCAATTCGACATTACTGGAGCTTGTGGTACTGCGTCCCGCAAAGTTGCAGGTCCCTGTGAGGTGCGCTAGCGGGAATAGACCTCTATGAACCTACTGAGGGACCTGTCGTACGTTTTCTCGACCTCAGGCGGGAAAAGACACCCTGGGAGTTCCTTGTGCTGCCAGTGGTATCTGATGCACTCGCAGCAGACGCCCTTGTGGCTGCAACCGGGATAGGTGCACGTGCACGATTCTTTGTTCTCCTCCTCCCTGCATTCCATGAGATCACCGCACGAACAATGCCATTCGGAGGATTAACCCTTTGCCCACTTGCTCCTTGTCAAGTATATGACCAAAACAATGATCGCTACGGCGAGAACCACGGTCAGGCCTATCCAGAAGGACGTGTCGGTGTCCTCGGTACCACTCACCTCGATGACGTAAGGTTCCTCTTGCGGGTTGACGGACGGGCTTGTCACTTGGTTACCGCCAACGTCCGTCGCCTGAACATAGTACTCGATCCTCCCACTCTGGCCGGAAGTTTCGATTTGGAAGTAGTACTCGTCTGTCTGGCCCAACCGCTGCATCTCGTGAGGGACGAATGCGGTTCCGCCTATCGGCTTGACGTAGACAACGACCCGCTCGATACCCACGTCGTCGGAGACCCTTATTGTGATGTTCACGGTTGAACCTGCGGAAGCCGATTCCACGGCATCATGCTGCAGCAAGTCTGGTGGGACATCGTCCTCAATCTCCACTATTCCATCGCCGTATGCTGGATATCTGCCTCCTGCGCCAATGATGTTCTCAGCGGTTATGAAGAAACTGACCCTCCCCACAGCTGTCTGGGCGGGTATCACACTCATCCACGAGCCGTCGAAGTCGGATCCGGACACAAGCGTCATGTTCGCTTCTGTGTAGTTCTCTTCCAGGACTCCTTTGTAGGAGAGCGTGACTGAGACCACGCCCCATTCATCGGAGATGTTGCACGTAATCGGGATGTCCTCGAACGTGCTCTGGGCTTCATTGAACTGGCACTCGACCAGCGGTGGCTTGGCTGTTGTGAAATGCCATCTGAACCTGTCTTTCATCGAGGTTCCTGAAATGTCGACCACCGTCGACGAAATCTCGAGATCGTAGGTTACGTCCGGCAAGAGGCCGAAGAAGGGCTCAAAGACCACCGAATCCCCTTCGGCACTCCAGTTCCAGGTGCCGGCAGTGGGAGGGAAAATGTTGAAGGAGGATTCCAGTGACAACTGATCAACAGGCTCTGAGAACGTTATCCGTATGTCGGTGTCAAGGAGAGCATTCGCGGAACCGTGACCCGGGAAGACGTCAAGAACTGAGGGAGGCCACGTGTCCGCAACCGTGTCCGCGAAGTAGACCGACGTGCTGATTCCTCTGTAATCCATCCACACAGCGTAGCATCCACCGCCCGAGTCCATCGTGATTGAGGGTGAGTACTGAGGCGATGTCCCTGTGTCATCGTTCACGGGGAAGGGCGTAAGAATCGGTTCCCAATATGGTTTGTCCGCTCTTGGCAGCACGATTTCAGCACTAGTAATCGGCCCGCCTGGCTCGATGTCCCCAGAGATCGCAATCAGAGGTTCGCCAAGGTCATAGCGCCCATCCAAGGAGGCGTCGAGGAACATCAGGTCATCGCTGTCCACGAAGGAAGAGAGGGTGTCATTGAATGCCAGGTCCGATGAGCCGTTGTATATCCTGAAATCGTAGGAATCAAAGCGACCGGGAAGACCTCTGTCAATCCACAGTGAGATCTTGTTGAAGCTCGCGTTGGACGCGGATGAGGCGTCATTTGTGAAGGAGACATTTATCGACTTGAGGTCGGGAATCGTCCTGAAGCCAAGGGACATCAGGTCTATCGTCGTGGTCTCAGCCGCCCCGCCAGTGTTCACGATCGGGAGGATGGGGATGTCTCCAGAGAGCCCTCTCGAGATGTTAAGGATAGAGGTGCCATCGTACGAGCTGTCCGTCCTGTAGGTGACCTCGATATCCGCCCTGCTTATCGGATCATCGTTCTCCAGACCGAAGTTCTCGGGGTTGATGCCGGCGTCCTTGGCGTGCGCGATGTCGAACCATCCGATGGACATGGTCTCGGACTGCTCCACGGAGTAGTAGAAGCCATCAACGAGCCTCAGGAAGTTCACGTAGTTCCCAGTGGTCGTGTCCCAGTCGGATTTCAGCTTCGGCTCGATGCTCGGATAGGAAAGAACGGGAGTCTCCAGGACTATGTCATCATCGAGTCCCCAGCCATCTGAGTTCTCGTCGAAGTATACCAGGCTCTCTCCCATCAAATCCTCTTGAAGGTTCGCCTTACCAGCAAGGACTATCTCATCAGGAGAGTCGGTGCCGTCCAGCCTACCGTGGTCCAGTCTGCCGTTGCCATCGTCCAGAACCACCGCTTCTCCGGGATCGCGGTGACCATTAGGCGTGAGAACGTCGTCGAAGAAGTAGTTCCCGCCGAAGAGCGATACTGCCGGGAGGAATCCAGCTCCTTCAGACCTCGCAAGGTAGATGTTGTAGTTCCCTGAGCGGCTCTCCGCCCAGGAAACGTAGATGATGTCGCCCCCGCGTGAGACTTCGATGACAGGCGTCTGATGGCTCGTCCCCCTGCCGTCCGTGACGCGTGAGGTGAAGTTGACGAAGAGGGGCTCAGTGAAGTGAATGCCATCGGATGACGTCGAGTAGAGGATGGATGGTTCCCCATACTCGAGCTCGTCGTCCCAAACCACGTGCAGGACATCATCTCCGTCGATGGCTAAGGACGGATTCGACTGCAGAATCTCCTTATATACGTGGTTCACACGCACGTTCTGACCGAAGCTCATCCCATTGTCGGTCGAGTTGGAGATGAAGATGTCTGTGTCGTCGACGCCGAGGCCCTGCTGGATTGTTCCTGTCCTGCCGTCCGCCCAGACGACGTACACCTTTCCATTTGTGTCCGCCTCGATCTGTGGATTGTACCTTCCGTTCTTCTTGCTGTCGCTTACGGTCACGGGCTCTGAGAACGTTTGACCGCCATCGCTCGACACGCTTGCCCTGATGTCGAGATAGTCGTCGACCCATGCAACATATATGATATCGTTCTCCTCGTCGATGGCGATGCTCGGTATGGATGAATTCGTGTCGGACTGCCAAACTGCAACGTCTGACGAGAAATGCCTTCCATCGGAGGACTGCGAGAAGTAGATGTCCGTGGCAACGTTCCTGCCGTCTACCCATACAACACAGACCCTTCCGTTTCCCGCGGCAATGTCGGGGAAACTCGAATGTTTTCCATCGCCTGGGTTGTCGTTCACTATCACAGGCTCAGAGAATGTTGTACCGTTGTTCCTAGACACTGACAGTAAGATATCGAGGTCCCCCAATCCCTTGTCCTGCCAAGCAATGTAGACGGCGCGATCGTCGGAGGCAATAGCGGGCCAACTCGCCATCACACCGGAATCACTGAGGAGGACGTTGGGCTCGTGCCCCTCAACTGGCATCATCACGATTGAGGATCCTAGCAGCACGAGTACAGAAGTGAAGAGGAGAACACGCCTCATTCGTCGCCCACTCCGTGTTGATAGATTACCTCTGGGCTATAAATCCTTTTCTTGGGCATCCATCCCGTGGGGCCTTCGGGTCTAACCGAGACTCGCAGTACCGAAGCAGGACTCTGAGACCCTTCTGGCTTACCCTCAAGGATGCACTAAGTCAATACTGTTTACGTGTGAAGAGACTATCTCAGTTTCCTCGACTGTATCCACACGAAGGTTCCAACAAGCAGCGCGATGCACTGCCCGAGAATGAGAAGGATTGCGAAGCTGGGGGACGACCAGGCTGCCGCCTTCTCGGGGGGAAGCTCATCGGACGCGTCTCCATGATCCATGGTCAAGGTCACCACATCCCAGTAGGATGAGGGTGGCCGTCTCCACACGACAGTCGGCAGGTCTGTCCCCTGTTCTGTCTCTGGCGGTTCCGTTTCCTCCTCGCTCGCGGGTGTCTCCTCGGTCTCCGGTGTCTCGGGCGTTTCGTCGGGTTCGACCTCATCGTCAGTCGGGGGCTCGAAGTGGATGATCTCTCGAATGACAGCGATGCTCTTGACTACTGCCTCGCCGGCGTCCCCATCGCGGACAGTGAGGGTTACGTCGAACAGACCAGGATACAGGTAGATATGCGTGACCTTCTCTCCGAACGCGGATTGACCATCACCGAAGTCCCATTCGAAGGTGAGGATGTCATCACCGGGATCGTTGGCTTGTGCGCTCAGGTATATCGTGTCTCCAACCTCTCCTCCATACGGTGAGTTGATCTGCGCGGCGGGGTCGACATTCAGTACGGTGATCTCGACCGTAAGCTGGCCCGCTCTCCCGTCAACGTCACTCACCGTCAGAGTCACGGTGAAGCTTCCGTCATCCGAATAAGTGTGGTACAGCTCTCTTCCGGTCGCAACTGAGCTATCTCCGAAGTCCCACTGGAATGTGAGGGAGGATTCGTCGCCCGAGTACATCGCGTGTGCACTGAAGTGGATCGGTTCCCCTTCGGAGCAGACATGCTCTGATGGACTGTCCAAGACAGGTTCTGGAACACGTGAACTATGTCCGTCTCCGAGCGGGTCATCTTCGCCGGGCCAGGCACCGAATGTCATTCCGCCGTCCTCGCCGGACCTGATTCCATCCTCAGGAATGATTATGATCACGTCTGCATAGGCCGTAAGCCGCTCAATGAAGTTCCCGTTGGCGTCCGAGTAGTCCAACGTCACCACGTTGGTCAGCACTTTGCCGTCGGGCAGGTCTTTCAGTGTGGTGTTGGTTATGATGTAGCTGGCATTGATGTAGATGTGGCCCGAGACTCCCGAAGGCACCATACCGATGCTCCACATGTACATGTTTCCACTGGAGAGGTCGTATGCGGGATTGGAGTCCACGAGGATCGTGTCCTCGGGTAGGGTGTCGTTAATCCATACATTGGAGGCGTCCCCGGTCCCGATGTTCTCGTACGTGATTGTATACATGAAGTCGGCCTCGAAGGTTATGAGTGCACCCTTTAGGTAGGGGCGGAAGTCCTCAACGGTCCAAATCCAGGTTTCATTGTGCCTTACGTTGAAGGTGTGGTGAAGTCTAATCTCGGAACCATCTTGCAGGGTGAGGATGAGCCAAGCAGGATCTGCTCCCCACCACTGACCGTTGATGGCATCGTCCAAAGGTGTGTAGACAATCACGGCGGTGAAGGAACCGCTCAGGACATCCACGGTTACGTTGTATATCGTCACGGCCTGCTCATCAGGGTTGCCTGGAACGCGGAGCACTGATGCCACCGCGACGGCCTGCACGCCGTCATAGAGCGTCAGCACAACGTCATGCCACTTCTCTCCCGCCACTCGGAGCGTGAAGTCCGCGACTACGTAGGCCCTGACGGTCACTTCCCCTGCCTCCTTGGACAGTGTCATCACGGGAGCGGTTACGACTACGTCCGCTGAGTCGTTGAGTTGCTCGATGAAGTTGCCATTGGCATCGGAATAGTCAAGGGTCGCTTCATTGTGAAGCAGTGTCTCGTCGGCTGTTCCGACATCCACTGTGACCGTGATTGTTATGGTCCCGCTTCCGCCTGGTGCGAGGTCGC
>JAGMCJ010000040.1 GCA_023129265.1 Thermoplasmata archaeon
CTATCATTAGTGATTATCTGGCACGCGATTGTGCACCCAGACGTTCGTCCGACTCAAGTGAGGAAAAGCCCAGGCTGGGACCAGGGATACGAAGAACACCCGTCCGATGTCGAATTTCGGCTATGCTCCGGATACGACCATTATGAAGAGCATCTCGGCCGCTGCCGCGCAGGAATCCGAGGCGTTCTCCAGTGCTGTGAGAAAGTCGTTCAGCACGACCACAGTCTTCGGGTCGTCGACCGCTCTGAGCATCTCCTTCTTGAGGTCATAGTAGAGTACATCCACTTTCCTCTCGAATCGGTCGATCTCCTTGCGTCCCCTGAGAACACGCGCATCGCTCACCCCCAAGGCTTCCAAGCTCTGTCTGAGAACTCTCCCGCTATCGACGTTGAGCTTGGTCACTTCCTTGAACCTCATCCACAGGATGGGTTTGATGCGAGCCCTGGTCTCTATGAGGATTTCCAGGTTGCGCGAACCTGCCTTCGCCCAACCCGCGGCCGAATCCACTCTTCTTATCAGCCGCATCAGGTCTCCTCTCGCGGAGGGGTCCATGTCCCCTCTCGAGATCTCCTCGAAGATGTCGTCCTCTATGCTGTCTGCTGCCGTCTCGTTTATGTCCAGTCGCTTGATGGCCTCCATGGCCTGGGGTTTCTTGCCCGCCATCATTGCAGCAATGGCCTTGTCCAGCTCAACGAGTGCATCTTCGACCTTCTTCGCATGCTCTCGGGTCTGTTGCATCGCTCTCGATTCTCTTCTTTTCCGGAACCAGCTAAGCATTCCGCTCTCACTCAAGTTTTATCACCTCCGAAAGGCCCTCCCTCGGTGCTGGGAAGGTGAGGATGTTCGTCTCATCGAAAGAGACGGCCACCTGCTCACCCTCCTTGAACTCCTCTCCCGCGAAGCTGTCCACGAAGACGTAGTCATCGCTTGCGAGGAGCACTTCGTACCTCAGGTAGGACCCCATGAACCTAATGCTCTTGATTCTTCCGGGGATCGCATTTCCAAGCCTCGTTCCCCTCAACTCCTCAACTCTCAGATTCTCCGGCCTCATGGCCAGGATTATCGCGGCACCCAGCCGGAAGTCGCGATTGCGCAGTGTCAAGTACTCCTGATTCCTCAGCTCTATGATTGCCCAGTAGTCTCTGAGCTTGTTAATCGCTCCCTGGAGGAAGTTCATCTCGCCCACGAAATTCGCCGTGAAGATGCTCTTCGGGTTGTTGTAGAGGTTCTCCGGGGAGTCGATCTCCACTATCCTCCCCGCCCTCATCACCACTATCCTGTCGGAGACGGAGCTAGCTTCCTCCTGGTCGTGCGTGACGTGGACGGCGGTCAGACCGAGGTCCTTGACGAGCCTTCTGAGCTCGTATCTGAGGTCGACCCTGACCCTAGCATCCAACGCCGAAAGGGGCTCGTCCAGGATCAACAGCTTCGCCTGCGATGCCAACGCCCTCGCAAGGCCAGCCTTCTGTTGAGCGCCCGTGCTCAGCTCTCCCGGAAAGAACTTCTTGCGGTCCAGCAGGTCGACGAGGTCCAGGACCTCCTGGGCGATCTTGTCCCTCTCCTCGACCGGGAAGTCCTTCACGATCGGCGCGTACACGGTGTTCGAGAGGACCGTCATGTGGGGAAAGAGGGCGATGCTCTGGAACACGTAGCCCAGGTCCCTGTCCTCCACTGGAACCTCGTTCATTCTCTTCCCGTCTATGAGGACCTCTCCCTCCGTTGGCTCCCAGATCCCTGAGATGATCTTGACGAGCGTCGTCTTTCCGCAACCGCTGGGTCCGAGGAAGGTGACGTATTCCTTGTCCTCGATCGTGAGGTTCACGTCCTTCGCGGCAACGACGTCGCCGAACCTTTTCGTGATTCCCCTGAGCTCTATCCGAGGCACTACTCCACCTCCAGTTCTTCCTTCAGTCCCATCTCTGGTAAGGGGAAGACTATGCACTTCGATGGTTCCAGGTGGGCCGTGACCTCCATGCCCTTGTCGAACCTGAGGCCTGCGGATGACGGTGTCTTGACATGGAGCTTCTTTCCATCAACGGTCTCAATCACGACGCTCACCAGCCTACCGAGGAAGAGCCTCCTCACGACTTTGGCGGGAATGTGGTTCTGGCCTTCCACGACCCCGTCGAGCAGCCTGACGTTCTCCGTCTTTATTCCCACACAAGCCTCCGAACCCTGAGGCAGGTCCGTCGGGCGGGCACGGAGGACGTATCCCTCCCCCTCGAGCTCACTGTGGTCCTCGCTCACGGAGTGCACAGTGCCCTCGAAGAAGTTGGCCTCGCCGACGAAATGGCAGATGAAGGGTCTCGCGGGATTGTCGTATATCTCCTCAGGTCTGCCCAGTTGCTCTATCCTTCCCTTTCTCAGCACGGCTACCTTGTCCGCCATCGTCATCGCGATTTCCTGGTCGTGTGTGACGTGCAGGGCCGTGATCCCGAGATCGGAGGTCAGACGCATGAGCTCGTACCGGAGCTCGATCCTCAGGCGGGCGTCGAGGGCCCGTAGTGGCTCATCCAACAGCAGGATTTTGACGTCGGTCGCGAGCGCCCGGGCGAGCGCGGTCCTCTGCTTCATCCCGCCGCTTAGCTCGTCGGGGCGGGCGGTCCTCCTGTCGTAGAGCCTGACGAGGTTCAGCATCTCTCGGGCGAGCAGGTCGGACTTCGATTCCCCCCAGTCCTTGACGGTGGGACCGAACTTCGTGTTATCCCAGACCGTCATGTGGCGGAACAGGGCATACGTCTGAGAGAGGTAGACCATCCCCCTGTCCTCTGGCGGGAGGTTGTCCACCCGCTTGCCATCCACGAATATCTTCCCGCTGTCAGGAGGCGTCAGGCCGGCTATCATCTTCAGGACCGTCGTCTTTCCGGCCCCCGTCGGTCCCAGGATTACGATGTACTCTCCGTCCTTGACCTCGAGACTGATGTCATCCGCAGCGACTATGCCGTCGAACCTCTTGGTGAGGCCTTCGAGCCTTATCGATGGAATTCTAGGCACCTCCTCTCGTGGTCAACC
>JAGMCJ010000041.1 GCA_023129265.1 Thermoplasmata archaeon
ATGAACTACAAGCCAGTCGTGTTCAAGGAGGAGCTCCCGCTCGGGACCTTTGTGCAGGCAAGGATTATCGGTGCGGAGGACGCCTACCTCTGGGGAGAACTACCGTAGGCTTGCGGGAGTTTGATATATGAGAAAGCTCTTGAATCGCATTGAAGCCCCGTGGTGTAGTGGTCAATCATGCTGGCCTTTGGAGCCGGCGACAGCAGTTCGAATCTGCTCGGGGCTATCTTTCTTTTATTTTTTCGATGAGTTTGAGGATGAGAAACGGAATGATGATCCACAGGAAGAAGGCCGTGTACACCATCTCTGGCGGGAGAGGCTCATCCGTGGATACCGCGTAGGCTGATATCACCGTGCCTAGTACGGCTAGCGATATCGTCGCGAAGACCGCGAAGACAAGGGTTACGATGACAATCGTCTTGTGGAACTTCAGACCCTTCACCACGATTCCTTGCGCAGGATGTCGGATGTGCCCCTACGACTTCTCATCCTTGGCTGTTCGATGGGGTGGCCCACAGGAATGATCGCGACGGGTCGTATGTGTTCTGGGAGGTTCAGCATCTCCTTTACTGGGCCTTCATTGAACGCCCCAACCCACACGGCCCCCAAGCCCATGTCGTGCACCGCGAGGAGCATGTTTTGGATTGCGGCACCAGTGTCGTGAAACACGTAGAGTTCTCTTCCCCTTTCTCCGTAGGGAGCGATCCTCTCGTAGTTGACGCACACCACGATGCAGACCGGCACTTGTGAGATGAACGTCTGGTTCAGTGCGGCGGCTGCCAGAGCCTCCTTCGTCTTGTCGTCTCTGACCACGATGAACTCGCGGGCCTGGAGGTTTCCAGCGGACGGCGCCATGTTCGCTAGTTCGATTAATTCTTTGACAACCTCCTCCGCTACTGGATTCGATTTGAAAGCCCTGATGCTCCTCCTTTCACTTATCGCTCTCTTGACCTCCATGGCGGGACGAATGCGTCCCATGAGAATTAATCTTTGTCTGCGTCGGCGGTCCGTTTTATACTAAGAGACCTTTTCCAACGGTGTGAAGGTCGTCTGCTCGATGCGGTTCACCTACAACACCAAGGAAGAGGCGGAAAGCGTTCTGGCCTCCGTCCAGACTGACAATGAGGATTACGTAAAGACGCACCTGGAGGGGTCCTCAGTTGTTTCGGAGGTGTCGGCGGGGAGCATTCCAAGCCTCTTGCATACCCTGGACGACTACCTGTCCTGCCTGACCGTGGCAGAAGAGATCATTGAGAAGAGGTCCCGGAGACGCCCTCCCTGACCCTCGATGCGATTCCTCGCTGGAACGCCAGCATCTCCTCTCTGTTCATCAGCGCTCTTGCCACTGCGAGGAGCGTATCCTCCTCGTCCACGACAAGAACCTCATCGCCCGGGCGCAGTCCTTCATCACATTCCACCACGAACTTCGCGAAGACGTTTTTCCCTGTTCTCACGAACTCCGACGCCTCCGCGTTCACCACGACGCGCATTTCCGGCGGGCCCAATGTCCGGTGGAGGATTTTTGCTCCTTCAAGCTTGAGTGTGAAAAGCCCGTCGTGAGCCCTCATCGAAAGGATGTGACCATCGTTCAGGAATACGTTCCTGATCTTGCCCGTCCTCTTGGACTTGACCGTCCGGACCTCTCCGTCCGTGAGAGCGTCCCCGGCTCCGATGCCGAACTGGTAATCGGCCACCCGCCGGATTCTCTCCGTGTCCCAGTCTATTGGGGATGGCGAACCCGAGGACGCGGGTATCAGGTCTATTGAATCCTCGTCCTCCACCGCGTATGATGGCGGAGCGTCGTGGAAGAGCAGGAACCGCTGCATCCACTCCTCCATCAGATCCCTTGACTCTTCCTGGATGACTGCGGGGACAACCGCTTGAGCGACGGGGTAGATCTCGTCGAGCTCGATTGGAACGGGTCCGAGAACCGAGCTCACAATGAAGGCAACGTTCGTCCTTTCGGCGATCTTGCCAATCAGTCTCGAGAAGTGCGGGAAGAAGGGTCTTGGAGCTTCTGGCAGGCTGACGACTGCATCGCATTCGGGCAACGAGTAGTTCGTCATGACGCGGTCCCGCAGGCGCTCTGCGGCGGGTCTGAGGAGGGACGATCTCCCCGTGATGAAGAACCCGCCCTCCTTTGAGGTGTTCTCATAGCGCTCAAGGAAGCTGCCGTATGTGTAGAGCCTTCGGACCGCATCGAACAGATACGGATGGGCCCCTGACCTTTTCTCGACCAGCTCCAGCAGATCCCCTTCAGAGATGGCCTGCTTGACTTCGAGAATCTCGGCCTGGCAGATGTGAAGGTTGTGCTCGGCGATTCTGGGCGGGCTTTGCTTCAGCTCCTCCAGGTCGATGCTCGAACACACTGGACAACAACACATGTTATAGGCGAGGTCATCAACCCTTCGTGTTCCATCTGGGAAAAGCATCCTTCCTTTCGCCGCGAACTTGGCGTAGGATGATGAATCGAAGAGATCGCAGCCCATTGCAGCCGCCAGGGAAAACATCATGGGGTGACCAGCTCCGAAGAGGTGCACCGGTATCGACGGGTCGAGCCTCATCTTGCTGTGTATCACGACATCGACGAGGTCGCTGAACCTGTAGCTCTCCATGAGAGGAACGACCCCGCCAATCGCGTGTATGGCAAAACCCATTGAGCTGATCTCCCCCGCACACATCTCCCGCAGGTCCGGATACGTCGAACCCTGAATCGGGCCGACGAGAGGGGCGTCTGGATGCGATTCCCTCGCTTCCTTAGCCCTCCGCAGAGTCTTCTCAACCGCCCTCTGTGCGTCTGGCCTGGGCTCGTCAGGTTCGGAGAAGACATCGAGGACGGTCGAGAAGTCCGAACCGATACTCTGCTGGAACTGGACTATCTCGAGGTTGTCCACATCCACTTCTCCGTATACATGCGACTGGAACGTGCCAGAATCTGTCATGATGGGGCCGTCGAAGTCCAGGAGAGAATGGATGCCCTCCTCCTTCGACCTTGACCGGAGGCCCGAGCTGCTGTGAATGATGTAGGCGTTCGTGATAATCAGCGACACCCCGAACTTGTCCTTCATCTCCCGCGGAGGGATGATCATCCGATTCGGATTCACGACGGGTGCCAGTGCCGGTGTCTCTATCTCACCATGAGCTGTCTCCAACAGACAGATCCTTCCGAGCCCGTCCCGCTTCCTAATCTCCAGCATCCAAGGCAAGAATGCCGCCATTAGTTTTAGGCTTTGCTTAGAGCTCGTACGTCTTGCCTAGCTCGGGAGGGATGACGCCTCTTGCAGCCTTCTTGAACATCTTCGGATGTTCCGTGTGCACGGGGAAGACCTTCTTCGCATCGATTGTCTTCAGGATGTCGAAGATCTCCTCCTTGCTGCAGTGACCGCTGGCATGATACTGATGGAAGTGGAACTTGAAGCGGTCAAGCCAGTTGTGCTTCACTTTGTCCTCGACGTCATCCTCCTCGAACGGCTCGCTCATGGAGTGTATGAAATAGCCACCCGGGCTTGGGTCGATGTCCACGAACTCTGTGAAGTGGTGGAAGTCAAGCTGAAGGATGAGTTCCTTCTGGTTCTTGTGAACGAACTCGGCATCAACAGTGTAATCCATCAGCTCCTTCTCCCAACTGGGCCTTTTGAGCAGGTGCCGAGCATAGATTAGGATGTCCTTGTCCTTGATGACGTCCGGAACCTTAATGCCCGGGTCTTTGGAGAGGTTCATCAGGAGCTTGGCGGTGTTCGTCGAGATGACGAACTTCCTCCCGGTCTCCCGCGCGACCCTGTGGAACGTCTTCATCCTGTCCACGTCTCGAGGGTAGAATGTGGTTGCCACGATCTTCCCTTTGGCTTTCTTGACAACGTTCTTGCTGTGACTCAGAACCTCGCTCTCCGTGTAGTTCTTCCTCCTCTCCTTCGGCTCTACTCTCGTGCCTTCACAGATCAGAAAGTCGGCTTCTTGAGCCTCTTCGAGGAAGTCGTCGGTCATCTTCGCGTGTGTACCGTGCCTTCTGAGGTCTCCAGTGTAGGCGAGCGTCCCCGCGTCGGTGTGGATGACATACCCGTATGCAGCCGGAACGGAATGGTCGACGTGAATGGGTCGAACCTCAATCCCATCGACCTCTATAGTATCCCCCGTCCGGAAGGTCCTGAAATCACGTTCCCCGAACAGTGAACCTCGGGATGTTTCCTCCCATGAGTCCAGAATCACCTTGGTCCCTTCCCCGAGATGCACAGGGATCTGAGGGTCGATGAGCTGGACGTGCGAGGAATGGTCGAAGTGGATATGGCTCAGGAATACCGCCTGGAATCTAGGGGCCTTGTACTTGAGGTCCGTCTGTTCGAGCATTTTCTCGGAATAGAGGCCAGGGACCTCGGGGAGAAGGCCGAGGGCGAAGTGGTCCTTGAGCCCCACTCTTGACATCCTAGGGGACAGGTATTGCACGAAGTAATCCTCACCGAAATCGAAGGACTTCCCCATATCGAGAAAAATCCTCGTCCCTCCCTGCTCCAGCAGTATCTTGTTCCCTCCGATCTCTGACACCCCTCCGTAGAACGTCAACTTCGTCTTCATGATGGTCCGCAGGAAGGCTTCGAAGGATAAAAGGAGTCCGCTCTGTTCGCAGAGATTAAGTAATGCTGGAGCGATGTTCGGGCGGGGAATCGAACGCTCAAGAACACCTTTCTTCACATTCCAGGTATCGGATACCAAACGGAGAAGCGGATATGGGAGTCTGGAATCAGAACCTGGAACCAGTGCCTCAGACGGACATCCCGTCTCCCCCTGGGCCCACGGCAGAAGGAGGTGGTCGTGGATGAGATCTCAAGGTCCCTGGACCAACTCGACCGCAAGAACCAGGCGTTCTTCCGCGAGAAGCTCCCCAGAAGGGAGCTGTGGCGGGCCTTTCCGGAATTCCGCGACTCCATCGCGTACCTGGATATAGAGACGACAGGACTGTCTCCCCGTTATGATGACATCACGGTCATCGGTCTCTACGACGGGAATGATGTCCACACCTTCGTGCGCGGCATCAATCTGCGTGACTTCAAGAAGAGGATTCAGCAGTACAAGCTGCTGGTCACCTACAACGGTGCGGGCTTCGACCTCCGGTTCATTGAAGAGGAGTTCTCAGGAATAGGCTTGGACCAGATTCACATCGACCTCCGTTTCCCTCTGTACCGAGTGGGTCTGAAGGGCGGGCTGAAGGCTATCGAGCGGACCGTGGGCATCAGCCGAACCGAGGAGACGCAAGGGCTGGACGGATTCGATGCCGTGCGATTGTGGAAGGAGTATGAGTCGGGGAAGCAGGAGTCCCTGGACCTGCTCGTCGCCTACAACAGGGAGGACATAGTCAACCTAGAGGCGCTCATGAGGATTGCATACGCCACTCTGAGGAGGTCCTGCTTCCTGTGAAGGATCTCGAGAACTGCAACTTGTGTGAGTGGAGATGCGGTGTGGACAGACTTGCCGGGGAGCGGGGAGTCTGCGGTCTTGGCGAACCAATCGTCGCCCACTCGACACTTCATCCTGCACCACCAGCATCCTACGATGCATTCATGGCGGGCTGCAATTTCAGATGCCTGTTCTGCCAAAACTGGTCAGTAGCGCACTATCCCCAGAATCCAGAATCCGAGACCGAGGGCGCGTACGAGCCTCGGGAATGGGCGGAGTTGAGCCTTGCAGAGCTGGCCGGTCCCGCCGCTGAACTCATGGGCGCGGACAGGCTGTTCTTCACAGGAGGCGAACCGACTCCATCACTGCCGTGGATTGAGGAAGTGGTGCGAGAAGCGAGAGCGGTCAACCCTGACACGAGAGTAAACTACGACACGAACGGCTTTCTCACCAGGGAATCGCTGAAGAGGGTTCTGGATTTCGCCACATCCATTACGTACGACATCAAGGCCTTTCGCGGGGAGACGTTCTCATGGCTCACCGGAGCTTTCATCGAGCCGGTCCTGAGGAACGCCGAGACGATCGGAAGGCATCACAAGGACAAACTCTGGGAATTCCGGGTCATGGTCATAGAGGGCGTTCACGACGATGAACTCAGCGATTTGTGTCGGTTCATCAGCGACATCGATCCCGCACTGCCTGTCAACTTCCTGGCGTTCCGGCCCAACTTCGCCATGGAGGACCTTCATGGCCCTTCCTTCGAGTTCATGCGCTCCTGCGTCAGGACTGCAGAATCGTGCGGGCTCGTGAATGTGGATTGGAGCGGCATGCCTGCCATACGAGGTGTCGATTCGGAGCTCAAAGGAAGCGACCTCGCCAGGCACTACGCTAGACTTCACGGGTGTCGCGTGGAGAAGAGAATCTGCAAGGGCTGCGGCGATGTGGACGATTGCGCGATCAAAAAGCATGTGCCGGGTAGGAGAACTTGAGAGAATATCCTAGATACGTTGCGGAGAACTGGATTCCTTTCGACCCTGTTGAGCTGGTCAAGCGGACAGAGGCGATAGTCTGCAGGGGAGACGAGCGCAAGTACACTGACTTCTACGTGGTGGGCGTGTACGGAGGGATATCAACTGGCTATACGGTAGGATGTTCTCTGAGGTGCGTCTTCTGCTGGGTCGACTGGTCCCGGGACTACCCCGAGAGGTTGGGTGACTTCTACACGTCCCAAGAAGCCTTCGAAAACCTGGCGGCGGCGGCGAGCAAAGCGGGGATCAAGAAGGCTAGGCTCTCCGGGGCAGAGCCCACTCTGGGAAGGGAGCATCTTCTGGGCCTTCTTGAGCTCGTGGAAGATTCCGATTTCGACACGTTCATCCTGGAAACGAACGGCGTCGCATTTGGCATCGACAAGAGCTATGTCGAGAAGGTCTGTTCCTATGAGAAGGTCTATGTTCGCCTTTCACTGAAAGCTGGGACTCGAGAGGATTTTGAGGCGAAAACGGGAGCAAGGAAGGATGCCTTTGAGATTCCATTCCAGGCTGTCAAGAACCTCCTGGACTCCGGTGCGAGATTTCACGTCGCATCAATGTCGGCCGATCCACGCTTCATGTCGCCGGATGAACGTGTGGCACTTGCTGAGCGACTCGCGGAGATTGATCCGGTCCTTCTCGCCAACCTGGAAGAGGAGGTTGTGGATCCATATGATACCACACTCAAAAGGCTGGAGTTCGCTGGTCGTACAACAGAATTCCCACTGACCAGGAGGTATGTTGCGTTCAAAGACATGCTTCGAGAATGATCATAGGGAAGCCTTGCCCTTGTACATGTCAGCCGGGTACTTCTCCTCGTTCCTCTTGACCTTGTCAGTGACGATCTTCGAAAGGTCGATATCCAGAGCAATGCAGAAACTGAGCATATAGATTGCGATGTCAGCCAGCTCCTCTTCGATGCCTCCCATGAGCTCCGACATCCCCCTGTCTATTTCCTGTCTATCCTT
The DNA here is from genome assembly GCA_023129265.1 of Thermoplasmata archaeon. Taxonomy (GTDB): domain Archaea; phylum Thermoplasmatota; class Thermoplasmata; order RBG-16-68-12; family JAGMCJ01; genus JAGMCJ01. The sequence goes on from JAGMCJ010000041.1 coordinate 7,385, forward strand.
CCACTGAAAGATCTCGAGAAGCTCCGCAGATTCCAAGGACAGGGAAATTGCCAGGTCCTTCGGATTGTGATACTTCTGCCATTCCCTTCTGGCAACGAATTCGCCGACTATGCTCTTGAGCGATTCTACCGTCGTTGTACCGTCCAGCATGAAGCTGAATCGGAACGAGTCTATTAACCCTTTTTGAAGATTATGGCCCCGAAGCGTGGGACGATTCTGGTCCAGTCGGGAATCTCGATCCAACCTGCTTTGGATGGCAGCTCCTCTGGCCTCGGTAGTGACAGGTTCTGAACGCTGAAGTAGGCGCTTAGCCCAGCAACGGCGGCATCGAGCTTGTCGTGGCATTCCTCGCATTCTTCTCCGAATGAGGAGAAATCCATAATTGGAGAGAGAGAATCGACTATGAAGGCCCTTGCTTCTTGACCCTCATTCTTCTTGTACCTCCTCACTGCTCGATCGAAGTCCGCTCGTGGCAGTTTCAGAGCCCGCCTGAATGCGAAAAGCGAAGCTTTGGGATACACCTCCCTGATTCTCGCGATTGGGAACCCTTCGCTTCTCAGTCTCTTGAGCAAGTACATAGTCCTTGCCACAATCTGTCCCAACGCCATGGTTTGCATCGGGCGAACCTCATCCAGTGCATTGGATACGAACGTCTCCGTCAGTCTTTCCGCGTATGGGTTTCCGCCTGAATCGACTATCATCCTGGTCTCATCCGATGGGCAGTTCTCCAAGCCGGGACAGTCAACATCCCCGCACCTAAGGCACGGGGGCAGGTCAAGCGGAGAATCGATGCCTACCCCTTTCGCCACATCTCTCCTCTCGACCAGGAAATCGACAATGAAATCATCACCTCTTGGTGGGACTTCGTGAATGGCCGTGATTCTGAGACGACCGCCTTCGCTCTGCAAAAGGGCGATTTCGGTGTTCCTACCTTCTCTCCCTCCAATGTCTATTCCGACATACAAGATCGCACCACCACTGACGGGTTCACAGCCTCACTCGGTCAGAGCGCCTCCACGACGTCATAACCGCTGGTTCCGAGGCTGGAGACCCAACGTGATATCGGCTATATTGTCCTTTTGCTCGAAAGTCAGTCCTGAAAAAACAACGACGTGATACTGCCGAATGCCAAGAGAAATATCGGAACTCTGTTAACAGATTAGCAATCCGAATGCTGTTGAAGATTCCCATGAGCCGTGTCCTCAGGCTTGCCTCGAAACTCAGTTCGTGGGTTGTGGTCGTTCAAATGCCGAGCTTGTCCAGCGTCTCTGGCGTGGGAACTCCATTGCTGTCCCAGCCTCTCATCTCATAGTACTTGTCCAGAACGAGATTCATGTCCTCGTCTGAAACGAAGGCCGTACAACCCTTCGCCACACCTGTCGGCAGGGCATCCCTCAGGAACCTGTGAGGGAGAATGTCCTGGGCCCTTGTGACGCCTTCCCGAACACTGAACATCCTGATCAGGGTCCGCACTCTCTCCGAGATTTCGTTCAGCCTCTGCTCAGACATCGGCGAACCTGTTATGGCCTCGTAGGCTCTCCTTCTCATGTCGGATGTCATCTTGCCCGTCGCAAAGGCGCATATTATGTAGTTGTCGCGTTCCACAGTGAAGTTCTGTCCATCGATGATTTTCTCGACAACATCAAGGGCGCTCTCATCCGGTATTCTCCTTTCCGAGTAGAAATCACGAAGATGCGACCCACCTATGTCAGCCGTCATATAGGCGAGACCGTGACCCAGCTTCCCGCGAGGGTCCCAGGCTGGGATCTCCAGACCCTTCACGTGCACGGCAATCCGCTCTGCATCCTTGCCCAGTTCTTCTGACGCTTTCCGCACTCCGTTCGCCAGCAGACCACCTATTCCCTCCTTGTACGCGATCTTGCGTATCAGCTCCCTCAATTGCTCAGGTTTGCTGAACTCAATCTCCTCTTCAATGATGCCCTTCTGACTGCACTCCATCGCGAACCCGAGCACTCCGCCGGTCGAGATTGTGTCAAGGCCTAGCCGATTGCAGAGCATATTCCCCTCCACGATCGCCTGCAGGTCTTTGTTCCCGGTGTTGGAACCGAGCATGGCAAGCGTTTCGTACTCGGGTCTGTCATACTTGTTATCGAGCGTTGCTGGACAGGCTATCGGGCACGGACAGCAAGGCTCCGGCCTAACGTCATACTCTTTGTGTATGGCCTCCCCTGATATCTCCGAGGCCCGCTCGAACTGAGCCTCCTGGTAGTTCCTTGTGGGAAGCCTGTCCCTTTCGCTCGCGCCCTCCAATATTCCGGATGTGCCATGCTTGTAGAATGACTGTCCTTCCTCCTTCTCCTTCCGAATACTGGCATTGAACTCTCTGACGACCTTCCTCAGTTTCTTCAGGTCGTGCACAGGGACTTCGAGGTCACCCTTCGCGACGACTGCCTTGAGATTCTTGGAGCCGAAGACCGCCCCCAGACCACCTCTCCCTGAGGCCCGCCTGGTGTCGCTAATGAGGCAGGAGAAGAGAACCAGCCTCTCACCCGCTGGGCCTATCGTAACGCAATGGGCATTCTCTCCTTCCATCGACTTGAGCTTCCGCTCGGCTCTGTCCGTTTCGAGACCCCACAGGTCACGGGCGTCTTTGATGTGCGCTTCTCCGTTGTCCAGCACGATGTAGGCAGGTTGTTCCGAAGCCCCCTCTACGATGACGAGGTCGAAACCCGCCTTCCTGAGCGCATGGCCGAAATTGCCGCCTGCGTACGCGTCCAGGAAGATGCCTGTCATCGGTGATTTCGCGGCGGTGCAGAACCTTCCCGAGCTGGGCACGACGGTTCCCTGGAAAGGACCAGCTGTGATAGCGATTTTGTTATTGGAGGAGAGCGGGGAAATCCCCTGTTCGAGTTCCGTGCA
>JAGMCJ010000042.1 GCA_023129265.1 Thermoplasmata archaeon
TGATAATGGTAGAGAAATCGTTTTTAGGCTTTGAGTAGTGGATAGTCTCTGATGGAAGAAGTTCCCTCCGTTAAGTTCGAACGGCCTGTCAAGATGAAGGTTTGCTTTGTCGGCGACTTCGCTGTTGGAAAGACGAGCCTCGCGGAGCGGTTTGTCCACAATCGCTTCAGGTCTGCCTACGTTCCAACCATAGGTACGCAGATAATGAAGAAGCAGTTCACACTGGCGAACCCTCGCGGTAAGGGAATGGTCCAGATAGATATGGTGATTTGGGACATAATGGGACAGAAGGGGTTCAGGGAACTCCTCAATGAAGCCTACTTCCACGGTACGAGGGCTGTGTTGGCAGTCTGTGACGTCACGAGGGAGGAGACCCTCGAGGATCTGAACTACTGGATCGACTCCGTGTACAAGGTCACTGGAAGAATACCGGTTCGAATCCTTGGCAACAAGTGGGATCTCAGGCATATGCTGAAAACGGACGAGGCTGACATTGCTGCCTTGGCGAAGAAGTACGAAACTGGATACAACCTAACCAGTGCCAAGACGGGAAGGGATGTAGAGACGGCCTTCTACGCGCTCGCCGAGAGACACATCATCGAGAAGCTCGCGGCCAGCAAGGGCCATCAGACTGAGGAAATCGCCGCCACGCCCACAGAACAGTCTCGCGGAATGTCCTCGGTGGAAGAAGCCACGTAGCTTCCCATGTACTCTCGCGTCTTCTTGCTTCAACAGGGAACAGGTCCGCGCTTCTCCGTGCGCTCGCGCTGGTGATGTGCGCTCTGAGGGCCTGTGCCAGATTGTTGGTTCGAGTTCCCAAATCTTAAATAGGTCTACCCGTCTTTCAACGACAAATGATTGAAGCGATTCTTGCCATCCTGTTCATATTCTTTCTGCCTGGCTTTCTCCTGGTCAACGCCATATTCCCGCGAAAGGGCGAGCTGGACAGGGAGTATGACGTTCTCTACAGAATCACTCTCGGAATTGTGATGAGTGTCGTTATCGCTGTGGCCGTGGGGTTCGTGCTCAACTCGTTGACTCAGGACTTCGGGATAACTCAGGAATCGGGCAAAGGTTTCGTCACAGATGCGAATCTATGGGCTATCCTTGTAGCGCTCTCGATTCTCCTCTTCCTCCTTGGTTGGCTTCGGGGTGCCTACCCCTTCATGGGGAGGCTGCACCCGAGTCTGCTCAGACATCCCAAGCGGGAACCACAGTCCGTGCTCGTCGATGTGAAGGAGGAAAGAGAAGTCGTTGGGAAGCTCAGAAACCTCGCAAGAACTCGCGAGGAGCTGAGAATGAGGATAAAGGACTACGAGAGGAGGATAAGGCAGAGCACAGGAAAGATCAGGGAGAGCTATCTGAAGAAGAAGGATCGGGCAATGGAAGAGCTGAAAGAAGTGGACATCAAGCTCAGGAAGATAGAGAAGCAGAGGGCTCAGGAACTCTATTGAGGTGATTGATGGAATACAAGCTCGTCGTTGCGGTAAGAGACGACCTTAATCTCTCTGGAGGGAAGATGGCTGTGCAGGTCGCCCACGCAGCGGTCATGTGCTCGATTGAGTGTCGGAAGAAGAGCAAGAGGTGGTTCTCTCGATGGATGAAGGAAGGTCAGAAGAAAGTCGTCGTCAGGGCAAGGGACCTCAGTGAGCTTCGCGACCTGGAGAGAAAAGCAGCACGATTGAAGATCACGGTCGCCTTAATCGAGGATGCAGGTCTGACGGAGGTGCCTCCCGGAACCGCGACATGTCTCGGAATGGGCCCCGCCCCCAATTCTGTAATTGACCGGGTCACCGGACGCCTAGGGCTGTGGTAGGATGAAAGAACACATTAGAATTCTGGGAATCGACGATTCGCCGTTCAGCTTTGAGGACGAGAGCGCTGAAATCGTGGGGGCACTCATTCGAACGCCCAACTACATCGAGGCAGTGATGAAATCCGAAATCGATGTCGACGGGTGGAACTCTACGCGGAACCTAACGGACATGGTGCGATCTTCTAGATACCGCGAGAACATCTCGATGATATTCCTTGACGGGATCGCTCTGGGCGGGTTCAATGTGGTGGACATTGGTAAGCTGAGCGAGGAAGTCGAGATCCCTGTCGCCAGCATCAGCAGGAAGCGCCCGGATCTGGAATCGATCAGGATCGCGCTCGAGAAGAAGTTCGATGACTGGAAGGAACGGTTCGAGCTCATCACAAAGAACGAGATTAAGAAGGTGGAGACAGAGCACAAGCCCGTCTACGTGCAGCACGTCGGCGTAGGCTTCGCGGAACTGAAGAGCATGATAAGGAAGTCGACCGTGAGAGGCGCTCTTCCCGAGCCCATCCGGGTGGCACACCTGATCGTCACCGCGTTCAAGCGTGGAGAGTCGTACGGACGGGCCTAGTGCTGGATTTTGTAGCGTAGGAGGGCGGCCAGGCCTCCGAGCGACCGGAGCTTCTTTCCCGCCTCGTGACGGCTGCTGACGATGACGACCTTGCCTTTGGCGCTCTCCGCCCGCTTCATCAGGGCCTCTCTCCGCTCGTCCCTTACCGAGTCCTCTGTGACGAGCAACGTTTCAATCGCGCCCATGTCAATGGCTCTGGAGACCTCCTCTTCTCCATAGGCGTATGCCCCCTCCTTTGAGATCTCCGAAAGCACCTCCTCAACGAGCCTCGTCTCCGAAGCTACCTTGTTGTCGAGAAGCGCCTGCTCTCCCATGCCACGCTTGAGGGCTTCCTGGATCCCCGTCATACCGGCTGAACCTGTGACAATCGTGTAGCACTTCTCGAAGGTCTCTGCCGACTTCCTCTTGCCGTAGTCGAAGAAATCCTTCCTCGTGAAGCCCGGACCGACAACGATGAGTATGCCCGTTTGCTCCAGTGACTTGATCGTGCTGAGGACCTCGGAGAAGTAGTCCTCTTTCGTAGCAGGACTCTTGAATTGCTTTCCAGATCCGGGGCCCCTGATCGTGGCTATCTCCCTAATCGCGTACTGATGCATCTGCGCCAGGAGCGCCGACTCGTCGTCCATCGAAACGAACGTGATCAGAGGTTGCAGCGTGGATGCAACGGCCTCCTCTATCCTTCTCAGCTGTGAGTCTTTCCAGTCCTTCACTATGCCGATGTCATCCCTCAGAGTGACGTTGAACGTGTGGTAGGAGCCAACCTCCTCGGAGCCCGTCTCGATGGTCCCCCGGATTCTGAGCCTGTCCGTGAAGTCATGGAACTCCACCTTCTGCACGCGGATGCCGAGCCTGACCCTCCTCTTGTCCATTCTCTCGGGTCTCAGCTTGTCCGTCAACTGCTCATCTCTGCGGAACGTCGTGGCCACGATTAGGTCTCCTTCCTCGATCAGATTGTAGAGATGCCACAGATCGTCCATTGTCTGAATGAGGAGTTTGATGTTGCCCTTCTTGTCGTCTCTGAAAAGGACCTTCATCCAGCTTTCCTCAGGCTTTGAATGAGAAAACTCTATTTCATTCTATCGGGAGCGCAAGAAGGCGAGACGGGCAGGCGGTTACTACCGAATCCAGCGTGATCCAGGTTCTTCCTGACGCGTGCCACCTTCGAGTTCAGATTTAGAGCACACCCTTTGTCCCAGCGTGCATGTCACTGAGTGGTCTTATCGCTACCCGTCTCAATGTCCGTTATTCGGTTGCGATAAGATAAAACTTTCCAACCAGGTTGGCTTCCCGAGAATCAAACACCACCCTTCGGTCACTGTATGATTCCATATCCTATCAAGCGCCATCTCCCGCCTATCCTCCGGGAAATAGCGATGCGCTGGCCCGATTCCGCGCTTATCGGGATCTTGAGCGCAATATCACTGAGCTGTTCTCGGGCGCTTGTCACGATACCCACGGTCGTGGCGGTTCCCACGTTCAGCATCAGCGGCTCGTTGGTCTTGATGCTGTCAACCTCCAGTTCTTCCGTAGCGCCGACCACTCGCTCAAGGAGTTTTATCTCCAGCGTCAGAGAATTCAACACGTCCGGAAGCGCATCCTCTGCCCCCGCGACCCTTCCAGTTAACGAGTCGGACTTCACCAGCGATGGGTCGAGTTCCGTACCCACGGCTATCAATCCGCCCGGTCCAACCTCATCCTTCTGCGTGCCGCCTGAGACGAGAGAGGTCACCTTGCTCCTGATCGGATCCCAAACCATCTCTCCAGAAACATCTCGTTTGAAGCCTGGAGTGATGAAGATGTCGTCGCCGACCTTTATCCTTCCTTGTATGAGGGAACCGCCTATGACTCCGCCTCGGAGCTTCTTCGGAGATGTCCCAGGGACGTTTATGTCGAACGATCTGGCCACATACATCTTCGGAGGGGCGTCGAGATCCCTGTCCTTAGTGGGTATTCTCTTCTCCATCTCCATTATGAGAACGTCGATGTTTATGTGATGGTGGGCCGAGAGGGGTACAACTGGCGAATTCTCAGCTATGGTCCCGTCAATGAAGGTTCGGATCTCCTCGTAGTTCTCTCGATTCCTTTCTTGGTCGACGATGTCTATCTTGTTCTGGACGATCACAATGTTCTCGACACCGGTGATGTTCAGCCCCATCAGATGCTCCTTCGTCTGCGGCTGAGGGCATTCCTCATTGGCAGCGATGAGAAGCAGGGCGCCGTCCATTATCGCGGCTCCTGAGAGCATGGTCGCCATCAGCGTCTCGTGTCCGGGAGAGTCAACAAAGCTCACGGCCCTAAGGAACTCTCCCTTCGTGTCGCACTTGGGGCATTCGGGCTCCACGGAGTAGCATTCGGGTTCCGGGCAGTCCGGGCATTTGAAGAATGAAGCATCGGCATATCCGAGCCTGATGGAGATTCCCCTCTTGATCTCCTCGGAGTGCCTGTCCGTCCACTCCCCTGTGAGCATCTTCGTGAGGGTTGTCTTTCCATGGTCAACGTGACCGATCATCCCTATGTTCGCCTCGGGCTGGGCGGGGACATTCATTCTGTGGCCTCTCTTGCCTTCAGACTGTCCTCAATCGACCGTGGACCCCTCTTTGTCACGCGCAGGTTGAGCTGTGATATCTCCTGGGAGATCGAATTCCCCCGGAACGTCTTTCGCTTTCTCACGCCCTTGTCCTTCGGCTTGAATCCGACGCCCTTCGTGACAAGAACCCTCTTCCTCCTTCCGCCTGGGATGTCCCTCCTCATGGGCGTTCCGGTCTTGTCCGATCCGCCTGTGATCCTGAGTTTGTATCCCGGAAGGTCAACAAAAATGCCGTCAATCTCCTCTCCGATCTTCTTTCCGATGAGGGAGTTCGCCTGGTGTCCCCCAATCGTTGTGGAGTAGCTTGTCCCCTTCTTCGGGTCCGCAATGATAGCCTTGAACTCTACCAATCCAACACCTTGCCCTCGCACTAATGCTATCTTCGTTTAAATAGATTTCAGTCTGCACCAGTAAGCCCGAGTACGCTGTCTGCCTCGCTGAGGACCCCTAGTGCGAGCCTTGCTTCGGTCGTCCTCAGATCGTCTGGTGATGTCTTTGCACATCCTGCGAAGTCCAACAATGCCGTGATGGCCCCCGGAGTGTCGAAATCGTTGTCCATCGAGTCCATGAACGTCTTCCTGTGGCGGGCGATCTCTTCCTCCACGAAGCCTCTCGGCTTTCCATCCTTCTCCACTTCCTTGAGGTCCTTCTCGAATCCAAGAATCAGGTCCAAGTCCTGTTGGGCTTTCTCGATGTCATCCTCGTCATAGTCGATGGTCTCTCTGTAGTGGGAGCGAAGGAGGTAGAAGCGAACCACGGAGCCGCCAAACCGCTCGAACACGTCTCTCAGCGGTACGAAGTTGCCCAAGGACTTGGACATCTTCTCCTTCCCACGGGTCATGAAACCGTTGTGAACATGATAACCGATCGCGTCCTTTCCCTTATGCGCGAGGGAGATCAGGATGTTGCTCTCATGGTGTGGGAACTTGAGGTCCTCGCCACCACCGTGGATGTCGATGCTGTCTCCGAGCACTCCCCTCATTATCCCATAGCACTGTATGTGCCAGCCAGGTCTGCCTGCGCCCAGAGAGGAGTCCCAGGAGACCATCCCTTCCTTGCTCTTCTTCCAAATCAAGAAGTCGAACGGGTTCTCTCGGCCCTCCATGATCGGTTCATCCGCGAGGAGATCCTCCGGACGTTCGTGAGTGAGCTGACCGTATCCGCCCAGAAGAGTTGTCCGGAAGTAGTGGTTTCCGTCCACTTCGTAGACGTATCCTTCCTCGTTGAGCTTCTCGATGATGCCAATCATGGCGGGCACGTTCTCGGAGACTCTCGGATTGGCGTAGGAGGGCCTCACGTTCAGCGTCCGAAGGTCCTCAAGGAATCGCTCCCCGTAGCGGGCCGCGAGAACTTCTGGCTTCTCCCCAAGTCTGGCGGCCTTCTGATCTATGACATCATCCAGGTCCGTGATGTTGATCACCATTCTGACCCGATGGCCCCTGAGCTCGAGGTATCTTCTCATCACATCGAAGGAGACGTAGGACCTGGCGTGTCCAATGTGAGCGTCGGTATAGACCGTGGGCCCGCAGACGTACATTCTTACGATTTCTGGGTCTGCGGGGCGGAATTCCCTCAGAGTGCCGGTCTTGCTGTCGAATATTTCGAGTGCCATCATGCTCCTTCCATCTGCGTGAGAATTCAACTCGTCCGAAGTGTAGGAGGCTATTTTAGATTTTCCAACGGGTTCATCTGAGGCATCTGGATGACGGTCGCCACACTCGATTAGCTATAAATACCCGAGGATTATATGATGATTGCAGTTCGTTCTCACACTGGCTAATGGAGGAGGAATGAGATGAGATTCGGGCAAAGTGCGGTCTGCGCACTATTGGTGTGGATGTTGCTGATTTCTGGGATTGTGACTGCTCCCTATGAGGAGAACGCCCCGGAATCCGCGCTGTTCGAAGAAGGCGAGATTACGCGCTCTTCCGAGTCAGCTGAACAGGTCTATGAAGGCATCTTGCTCAACGTCGATCCTGCGCTGGACTTCGCAAGGAACTCGAAGGGCCTGCAAAAGGTCATTGTAGTGACATCGGACGTGGCGGAACTGGCGAGGACGTTGGAGAAGTTCGAGTACAACGGGCTCGTTGGGACTTCTGGCGGGAAAGGCCTGGCCTTCCCTCTTCTCGAAATCCCTGGGCTTGCCATTGACGACGTGGCCTCTTTGCCCTCAACGTTGTCCGTTCTCAAGTACCTCCCTCCCGAGCCCCATCAGGCCGAGAGTATCGACACATACTCCTCTGACGGCGGCATCGCTCCCAGCAACCTGAATTCCTCCATCAACCATGGTGTTCAGGCCGCTTGGGATAGGGGGTGGAATGGGAGCGGGG
>JAGMCJ010000043.1 GCA_023129265.1 Thermoplasmata archaeon
TCGACCGGGAGGGTCACGTTCACCGTGAGCTGATGTGCAATCTGTGTCTTGCCGCTCCCGAATTCGCCAAAGAGCTCGCTTATGGCCTGCGTCTCGAATCCCCCGCCAAGGAGCTCGTTCAGGGCCTTCGCCCCCGACGTCAGTTTTCCCACATGCTTCCGCTTCTCTAGCAGTGCCTCTCCTGTCTCAAATCCGCCGATGTCCGCCGCCTCCCTAGCGGCCGAGATAATCTTCTGAGCCGTGCTCGCGCCAATCTCGGCGGCATCTGCGAGCGTCTGAGGCGCGGTAACGGCAAGCGCCATGAGATCGGTGTATCCAGCATCCCTCAATTTGTCGGCGGTTGCAGGTCCTACTCCTGGCAACTCCTCGATTTCTGTTGCGTTCATTCCTTCACCACCGTGGAGTAAATCCCGCCACGCCTTATAAGGCTATTTTTCGGAGATGAGTAAAACTGAAGCCTGAACCCCTCGAAATACGCCGGATTTGGTGGTGAAACGACAACTGTTTAAGACTCAATACAATCGCTCACATGTGAAGAGAGTAAGCTTCGACACAATCGCCGATGAATATGATGAGACCAGGGAGTTGCCAGAAGATGCGATGAACAAGGTCCTTGACGCCCTATGCGAGGAAATGCCTCAGGGTTCGAGCACACTCGACATCGGATCTGGAACCGCCAGATTTGCACTTCGACTGTCGAGAAGGGGCTTTTCGGTTGTCGGCATAGACATATCTGAGGAGATGCTTGGAATCTCCGGACGCAAAGGGTTCGATCGCCTGGTGAGAGCGGACTCGTCATTCCTGCCCTTCAGAGACGCGGCATTCGACTTCGCCTTGGTGGTCCATGTTCTCCATCTTCTTGAGGACTGGGTTGTCACGGTCGCAGAAATCAGGAGGGTTCTGAGAGATTCCCTAATGTCAGTCGTAATCGAGAACGAAGCCAAATGGTTTGGTGAAAGCTATCATGATTTACTCAGGGAGCACGGGTACGACAAGGACCACCCAGGCATAGGGGAGAAGGGTCTCGCCGAAAGGGTGAAACCCAGATTAGTGAAGGGGGTGGCAAGTGTGACGCACCATCAAACAGCTGATCGCGTCATGGACAGACTGGATGAAAGGTGCTTTTCGAGTCAATGGGAAGTCCCAGAGGAGTTGCACAGAGCCGTGATTACAGAGATGAGGGAGAAGTACTCTGGAGAGGAATTCGAAAACTGCTACGATGTCCTCGTCTACGTATGGGATGTGGGGCAACTGGATGAGTTGGTCACTGAAGCGCGCTAGTGCATCCTCTCATCCACGTCTTCGGGCGCACCCGCGAAGGCAATGAGGGCCTCCTTCTCCATGAAGTGAAGGTGCGCGGGAATGATCAGGCAGTGAAGGGGCTCCCCAAGGTCCATGCCCAAGAGCTTGCCCACCCTATCGCATCTGGCTACCGCATCAGGAGAGCCCACCTCCGAGACGACGCACACGACCGTGTCCTCGGTGAACGCCTTCTTCTGCTCTTTCTCTTCCATTTCCAAGAGGTAGTCCAGTGCCTCCTTCGCGCCCATCCCCCTGCCATCCTCGCCTAGGTCCAGGAGAATCAGCGTGTGCAACCCCATCATGCGGTTCTCGTGGATGACCTCGTACGGGCTCGTGGGGAAGAACTTCTCCTGCGGGAACGGGAGGCTCGTCGTCCTGCCGAACTTGTACGACTGAAGGCCGACCAGACCAGCTGCGGCCGTCAGGATCGAGACGCCGTACACTATTCTCGTGGGTATCCCCATCTTCTTGGCCCTGAGCCTCAGGTCGACGTGGGTCGTCGCGGTCATCGGATCGCCTCCGATGAGTAGTCCGACGCGCTTGGATTTGGCGGCCTCAAGAATGACGTCGCCCTTCTCGACATCCTCCCGGCCGAGGACTCGGATCTCCTTGTCGATAAGGGACTCGATGCTCTCTCGAGTTGCGCCTATGAGCTTGGATGTGTAGAACTCTGCGAAGAGGATGTCGCACGAGCGGGCCTCTTCCACCCCATTCACCGTTATGTCCTTCTCGTCGAAGAGCCCTAAGCCTATGAATATTATCACATGTGGTCAATGGTTCGTCCGGCTGATAAAAGTGAGGGTTGAGAGGGCCGAGAGAAGTTATATGAAGAGGGATGGAATA
>JAGMCJ010000044.1 GCA_023129265.1 Thermoplasmata archaeon
GATCTTTCGAAGTGCTACTTCTCTCCCAGGATAGCGACGGAGACGTGGAGAATCGCCGAACAGGTGGAGCAGAACGAGGTCGTCGTGGACATGTTCAGCGGGGTGGGGCCTTTTGCCCTGACGATAGCGAAGCACGCGAAGCCCGCCCAAATGTATGCGATAGACTCGAACCCGCATGCGATCCGCTATCTGGAGAAGAACATCGCCCGCAACAAGGTCCTGAACGTGAGAGCGATTCTCGACGACTCGCGGGCCGCCATGGAGAGGATAGGACGCGTGAGCAGGGTAATTATAGACCTGCCACACTCCTCGATGGACTACTTCGTACCGGCGGTCAGGTCCGTCGAGAAGGGGTTCGTGCACTACTACGAGATCCTCGAGGAGACCGATGTCGAGGAAAGGATCAAGGACCTCAATGCCATCGCCGAGAACGAAGGAAAATCCATTCGCCTGGCGGGGACCAGAAGAGTGAGAACGTTCTCCCCGTCCGAGGCACATTTCGTCCTCGACCTGGAAATCCAGTAGTGTGCATTACAGGAGCGTTTCAGGCGGTGGACTCCAGGACCGCCCAGGTCATCTTCGCCGCATCCACGCTCTCCCTCACGTCGTGGGCGCGGACGATGCTCGCACCGTTCTGGATGCTCATCGAGAGCATGGCGAGACCTCCGCTGAGCCTGTCGTCGACATCCTTGTCCAGAACCTTGCCGATGAAGCTCTTGCGGGACGCGCCGACAAGGATTGGCAGACCGAGGCTCTTGAACTCCTTCAACCGCGAGATTATCTCCAGGTTGTGTTCGGCGGTCTTTCCGAAGCCGATGCCAGGGTCGATGATGATACATTCCCTGCGGATGCCTTTCTTCTCGGCCCGCTCGACCCTCTCCCTGAGAAAGCGCAGGATGTCCGCGACGACGTCATCGTAGCGGGGCTTCTTCTGCATCGTCTTGGGAGTTCCCTGCATGTGCATGATCACGATGCCCGCCTCATGCTCGGCCACGACGCCCGCCAGTTTCGCGCTCGTGAGGCCAGTGATGTCGTTTATGATGTGAACCCCCATGCCCAGGACCTTTCTCGCGACCTGTGGTTTGCACGTGTCGACGGATATGGGGACCTTCACGTCGTCGATCATCCCCTCAAGAACGGGGAGAATCCTCTCAAGCTCCTCTTTGGCGGGAAGGGCGTTGGAACCCGGACGTGATGACTCCCCCCCGATGTCGAGCATGTCCGCTCCCTCCTTGACCAGCTTCTTTGCGTGGGCTATCGCCGTCTCCGCGTCCAAGAACTTGCCGCCGTCCGAGAACGAATCGGGGGTGACGTTGACCACGCCCATGATCAGCGGGCGGTCGATCCTCAGTCGCCTTCCCCCCGCCTTCAGCATGAATGACCTCTTGGAGTAGTTCTCGAGGGTCTCTTCAATCTCCTCGGCGATTCTCGGACACTCGAATGGTTGCATCGAGAGCTTCCTAGCCGCCCTCTTGAGCTGCTTGACGGTGCCCATGAGGAGCACGTCGGTCTCCTCGTGGGTGAGGTCGACCACGCCCTTCGCGACGACCGCCTCACCGCCCAGGGAGAGCATCTCCTGCTTGAGGATGTGCGCTTCCTTGACGCCCACTCCTTCGAGCCTGATCAGAGCGTGCAGAGCCTTGGGTGTCATGATGCTCGCGCCCTTGGAGTAGACGCCTATGCCCTTGAATTCCTTCCTCACCTGCTCCTCGGTCAAGAGTTCAACCACCCTGGCATTGAACATCACGTTGCCATCTCGATGCCTCTATTTCTGAGTTGTGTTTTTATAGAGAGATTTCTTTCTACGTGTGAATGAAGGTTCTGTTCATCCACTCCGACTTCATGAGATACGAGGTGAGGGACAAGACGCGGTTCGCCGATGTGATTTCCCCTGGAGAGGAAAAGGGAGAGGTCAAGGAGGCGCTCGTGGCCTTCCTGACCGTCGAGAAAGGTGATGAGGGGCAGATCGAGGAAGCCTCCGCGGCGGCGGTAGAGGAGATAATGGCCACTGCCGAGAAGGTGTCCGTCCGCAACGTGATGCTCTACCCGTACGCTCATCTCAGCTCCTCACTCGCGGGGCCGAGCAAGGCGAAGAAGGCCGTCGAACTGATGACCGCTAGTCTGCAGGACCGGGGCTACGATGTGACGACACCGCCCTTCGGCTGGTACAAGGCCTTCGTTCTCTCCTGCAAGGGACATCCCCTGGCGGAGTCGTTCCGGGAGATAAAGGCGAGCAAGAAGGCGGAGGAGAAGGCGGAAGAGGATTTCCTCGTTCTCACCCCAGATGGGGAGGAGTTCGAGCCCGAGGCGTACGCGAAAGGATCCGAAGCATTCCAGGTATTGATGAGGAAGGAGGCGCTCAAAGAGGAGCACGTGGCTACCGAGAAGCCCGCTTACCTGCGCCTGTGCAAGAAGTTCGGGATAGAATGGGAGCCCATGAGCGATGTTGGCCACATGAGGTACAACCCGAAGGGCGCCATCATATTCGATTTGTGCGCGGACTATGCGACCGTCGTCGTCAACTCGCTGGGTCTGCCAGTCATGCAGGTCAAAGGAACGAACATGTTCGACCTCTCGGAGCCCGCGATTTCGGAACACGCAGAGCTTTTCGGTGACAGGCTCTACACGATCGAGACCAAGAAGAAATCCTTCGTGATGAGGTATGCCGCTTGCCACCAGCAGTTCGCCATGATCAAGGACTGGAACTTCAGCTACAAGCAGCTGCCTTTCGGGGCGTTCGAGGTTGCGGACTCCTACCGCCTCGAGCAGTCCGGCGAGACGATGCTCGCATTCAGGGTCAGGAGGATGAACATGCCGGACCTTCACGTCTTTTGTCGGGACGACGAGGAAGCAAGGGAATGGCTTCTGAACCTGCACGACAGAATCTTGAAGGAGGCGAAGGACCTCGGAAGGGATTACGAGATCCTCGTAAACGTCTCATCCAGAGACGCCTACGAGAAGGAGAAGGAGCTCATCCTCGAGATCTTGAAGAGAGGGAAGAAGGAGGGGCTCATCCACTTCTACCTAAGCGGGAAGAACTACTACTGGACCGTGAACATCGAGTACGTGATCATGGACGCAATCAAGCGGGAGAGGGAGATAGGCACGGTTCAGATCGACGTGGGCAACGCGGAGAGGTTCGGCATGAGCTTCACTGACAAGGACGGGAAGAAGCGCTTTCCGATCATACTGCACTCCGCCATGTTGGGGACCATCGAGAGGTACATCTACATGGTCCTGGACACGGCTGTGAAGATCGAAGAGGGGGGGAAGATAGGATATCTTCCGCTGTGGTTGAACCCCGAGCAGGTGAGGTTCGTTCCTGTCTCTGACGAGTATCTCCAGAGGGCTTCGGACCTCGCCGAGGAGCTGAGGAAGGGATCCGTCCGAGTGGGAGTGGACGATACCGGCGGGTCGGTCTCGAAGCGGGTCAGGGACGCGAAGACGGATTGGGTCTCCTACGTGATAGTAATCGGCGAGAGGGAGATGAAGGGAGACCAGCTCGTCGTGTACGACCGTGAGAGGGACGAGGACAGGGAAATGACCCTCGATGGCCTGCTCAGTGAGATCAATGAGAAGACGGAGGGTAAGCCCTTCCGCCAAATGTACCTCCCTGCCGAGGTCAGCAAGAGGCCTCAGTTCTAAAAAAAATAAAAAGGGGGGAGGAGGTAATCGTGATATCCTCCCAAAAAAGGGGAGGAGGTTCATCGTTATCTGACTATTGAGACTCCGTGAGTGAGGAGGGGTTCATCGTCATAAATCACTTGTCCAGATGAGGGACTGAGGAGGTTGGGCGAGTGCACACCAGTAATTATGCTCAATACCCTGATCACGCCCGCGAAGTCGGGGTCCAATCTCGCCCCGAAAATCACGTTCGCGTCCGGGCTGAGCTGGGAGGATATCCCGTCCACGACCGAGTACGCGGTCCCAATCGAGAGGTCCGGTCCCGATGTGAGGTGAATCAGGGCACCGGTCGCGTCGGAGTAGTCGATGTCGAGCAACGGGTTGTTGAGCGTCTCGACGATGACCTGCTCTGGGTCGTCCGCGCAGTTCTCTCCGTAGAGGATGGTCGCGGTCTGGCCTGTCGACATCATCGTTTTGACGTCGGCGAAGTCCAGGTTTATGAGGGAGGGTAGAGTGATCGTCTCGGTTATTCCCCTGATGACCTCCGATATCAGCTGATCCATCACGCAGAATGCCTGCTCTATGGGGAGG
This sequence comes from Thermoplasmata archaeon, assembly GCA_023129265.1. Lineage (GTDB taxonomy): Archaea > Thermoplasmatota > Thermoplasmata > RBG-16-68-12 > JAGMCJ01 > JAGMCJ01. Next base: position 4,216 of record JAGMCJ010000044.1, read on the forward strand.
CTAGGGACCATCTTGACGAGCCTGTTGTTGTCGAGAACGATGACGCTGTCGCAGTGGCGGCGGAGCTTCTCGAGTCCCTCTCTCGCGGCCCTGCACCTTCTCTTCTCTGCGTCGAACGGTGTGGTCGCGATGGCAACGACTACTGAGCCCATACTCTCGGCGAGCCTTGCGACGACCGGTGCGACTCCAGTGCCTGTGCCGCCGCCCATTCCCACCGTGATGAACGTCATGTCCGCCCCGCTGATGAGCCTCCTGATGTCGTCCTCGGCGAGCAGAGCGCAGCGCTCCCCGACCTCGGGGCAACCGCCGGCTCCCATCCCTCGAGTGATGGACGTTCCGATGAGGGCCTTCCTCTCGGCTTCGATGCGGTCTATGTGCATCTTGTCCGTGTTGATCGCGAC
>JAGMCJ010000045.1 GCA_023129265.1 Thermoplasmata archaeon
CATTATCTCACCGTTCGTTAGAGTGTGGAGGGAATGCTTGCGCATTCCTCCGATGTGCATCCCATTGTGTCGTTCCCTTCCGGGCTAGGCCCTTTTTCTTTCTACTACCTCCGACAAGCGTCTCCGAATGTACTCGCGCACGGCGTTCCTGACGGCGTCCTCGATGGACACCGAGTCGCCGCTCTTCACGAGCTCCTCCAGGTTCACGACGTTTCCCTTCGGAAGCTCGATCGTCATCTTGCGGATGTAGTCGGGGGCGAACTGCTCGTCGATGAAGTTGTTGATTGCGGCTCTGACGGCGTCGGATATTGTCGCGAATTGTCCGCTCTCCACTAGCGCATGGAGAGCACTCACTTGTACACTCGGCACCCTGACGGTCACTCTCTCTGATTCCGACGCCATGTTGGTTCCCTGTAGTCCGCGTCGGACACGACTTTCGTATTTGTCCGACATTTGTCGGTAATAGCGTATGCCGTATAAATAGTTTCTGATTCTCTCTCCGACGGAGGCGAGGCGAGGATTTCCTCACTGGGAGGAGTCTGAAAGCTTTTTATCTTGTGGAACATACACAACAGAGACTCGAATGAGAACGGTAGACCCTTACGTCGTGGATCGCGACGTCTTCAAGAGGTTTCCCCAGAAGAACATCTGCTTCAGTCGGGCGAGATGGGACAAGGATTTCATTGCCTACGGCAGAGGCATATACGACCGAGCGGAGTCGAAGATGGAAAGGGGACTGAAGGGGTACACGAGAGAGGACTATGCGGCCATGTCGGCTGCGTGGTCCGTGCACGACACCTTGCCCCGCTCAAGAGGGCTGCGTTTGGGCGGGAGCCTGTCGACATTCACGCCCGTATCAAAGCCCGCAGAGTCCCAAGCAGACCCCAAGAAGAACTCGGAGTTCATCAAGCGTTTCGCGAAGGGGCTGGGTGCCGCGGATGTCGGGACCACGAGCCTGAACCTTGACTGGGTCTACTCTCATGACGTGGAGGGAAACCCGCTGGACCTCAAGGAGTCCGTCAGACACGCCATCGTCTTCCTTGTTCCAATGGACCAGAAGATGCTTGCGGAATCGCCAAGGGTTCCTGCCTCAGCTGCTGTGGGTCTGGCGTATTCGAAGTGCAGGACCATATCGGAGAGTGTTGCGCGATGCGTGGCCCAGCTCGGCTACGAAGCGTATCCGGCCGTGAACGAACTCGCGCTCTCCGTACCGCTGGCCATAGATGCCGGGCTCGGAGAGTTCGCGAGGAACGGATTGCTTGTCTCGGACGTGCACGGGATGGCGGTGAGGATCGGGAAGGTCCTGACGGACATGCCGCTGCAACAGGATCCGCCCGCGAACCTGGGCGTGAGGGAGTTCTGCGCGAGGTGCAAGCGGTGCGCGGAGAAGTGTCCGCCCAAGGTCATCTCCTTTGATGATGAACCTAGCGGGAAGACATTCTCCGTCTCCAACAACCCGGGAATCACGAAGTGGTACGTGAACGTCGATCGCTGCTACGAGTTCTGGTGCAACAACGGAACCGACTGTTCCAACTGCGTCACATCGTGCCCCTTCACGAAACCGGACACGTGGTCTCACAGACTGGCCAGATCCATCATCAGAAGGACCGCTTTGCTGAACGGATTGTTCCTGCGACTGGACCGCTTCTATCACTGACGAGCGAATCAAGCTCGGAGGCTCCGGTTCTCAGGGGAGAACATCGCAGCGGGGCTCTATTCTCTCTCGTAATCGAGGTCCTCAACTCCCGAGACAGACGAGGGGAGGTATCTCAGAATCGTCCCCACGAAGAGCAGGAACACGATGACACCGGTCGCAAGACCGAACATGGAAGGGTAGGTCCACACCTTCCAGCCCTCTTCAGCGTAGACAAGGAACGACAGAAGCAGGAGAGCTACGTATATCACGAGGAGCATGGATCCCAGGATGATGAGTCCATTTCCCAAATCCCGCAGCGTCGTCTTGTCCGCTACTGCGACCTTGTTCTCCACGCTGGATAATTGGGATTCGTGGGCTAAAAAGCTTTTGCAGAGCCCTCAGCGGGGCGTTCCAGGACGCCGAACCTCTGCTCCACGAGGAAGTCGGCGTCGGGACCCAGCTGCCCTTCCACGATGCTCTTGGCAAGGAACTCGAAGGCTTGCTGGACGTTGTTCCCTGTCTTCGCGCTCGTCAGCAGAACAGGAGAGGAGAAAGCGTCACCGAGCCTGAAGACATCGTCCTCGTCGAGTTCGACCTGATCGATGAGGTCGTTCTTGTTCACGATTATGAACATGGGCAGGTCCCTCACGGATTCGGGAACTGTGGCGATCCAGTTGTCAAGGCTCTCAGCGGTGCTTCTCCGCGTTACATCGCAAATGACCAGTAGACCCTGAACTCCGCGGAAGTACGATTCATTCTTGAGCTCTGCCAAGGGCAAATCCCCCATGATGTCCCACAGAGTCATGTCGACCTCTGTCATCTTCTGGCGAAGCTCCAGTAGGAGATTGACGACTCTCTTGTACACCTTTGCGCCCATAGTGTGGCGATACTCCTCACTAAAATGGTCCGTCAGATATCTCTTGACAAGGCTGGTCTTTCCCACCGCTCTGTCACCGATCAGGCAGAGTTTAATCTTCATCTTGTCATAGTCCACGGTAGGGCCTCTGAGGATGTGGACTTGATGGTAGGTTAAATGGTTTCTTTCATGTTTATCAAGAATGATAGTGAATATGCATTCGCCCGAGGAGCCCGTCCAAGTTTCTAAAGACCGTTGCAGAAGGAATCGAGGCCGCTGACGACGACAATCTGCGCAAGGATCAGCAGAACATAAGGGTGGATGTCCTTGAGCGAGATGCGATTGAGAATCGCGCGAAGGTTGTCCAGTCTTTCCCCTGACCCCCAATCGGCCAGGGAGTTCCGACACACGAGGTGCTTCAACCAGCTTCTGTGGTCCTCAAACCTCTCCTTGCCAGTTTCTGGAGAGAAGCGCACCTCCTCATCATCCACAAAGATGTACGGGCTACCGTGGATCTCGATCGTCCTCTCCAATCGGTTCAGTTCGGCGAATAGCATCTGCAGCTTCAGGCTGTCATCGATGTCCTGCTCTACGAAACGATACTCTGGGAAGTTCTCGAAGTCGGGCACCATGTGCCAGAATCAGAGAGGCGTGCCAGAGTATATCGTTTTCCTCCAGATTTTCAAAGATGATAACGAACTGGCTCCACAGCCAGTGCCAAATCATATGCTTCCTGCCCTTTCGAGGAGGCAGGCCATCATGATCGGAAGGAAGGCCGTGGCGTCGCCATCGATCGTGACCTTACTAGCCCCTTCCGCCACCTTTCCCCAAGATATCCCTTCCCTTAAACGGGCCCCGGAGAGACTCCCGTCGTACTCGAGGGCCGTCGTCACGTAGACAGCGTAGTCCAGACCCCCCTTGAACTGGTTCCACCACATAGTGTGATGCTTCGATATCCCGCCGCCGACAATCAGAGCCCCCGTCTTCTTCGCTTCGAAGACCATGTCGCTAAGCTCCTTTTCGTCCTGAAAGACGTCGATCACGAGGTCCTTGTGCTCTTGCCAGAAGCTCCACATCTGGTAGCCGAACGCGCCGTCAGTGATGCCGGGAACGTATACAGGAATTCGGTTCTTCGCCGCCCAGTATAGAATGGAACTCTCGTCATCCAGGCTCGAACCGAACCGCCACAGGAGATTCTTGGTCGAAATCTTCCTGGTCCCTTCATCCCACATCTGCTCGAGAACGGGCTGAATCCGCTCCTCGAGTATCGTGCCGTAGCTCTCGTTCGGAATGAGGACGTTTCCGAGTCTGTTCACGCCTTCGCGGTGAAGATATGCATCGTCCATGTCGAAGCTCCCGTGATAGTACTCGGCCCAACTCCTCGCCAAATCGTGGTCAACGGTTCCACATGTGGTCATGACGACGTCGAACCATCCGAGCTTCAGCATATCTTTGATGATTCCCCTGGTCCCAGTGGCGATTATGCATGCGGGAAACGAAAGGAATCTCAGGCAGTCCCCGTCCTCGATCATCCTCTGAAGTATCTCGATCCCTTCCGCCAGTTTCTTCGCGGTGAATCCCCCAGAGGCCTTCATCTCGCTCACAAGGTCGTCCACGCTCATGCCCCTGCGAACGGAGATGTCCTTGACCACATCGGATAAAATGTCCTGACGGTTCATCGTCGACAGATAAGCGGGACATGCATAAAAGCTCTCATGTGTGGTATCCTAAAATCATTTAA
>JAGMCJ010000046.1 GCA_023129265.1 Thermoplasmata archaeon
TTGAACGGCCGATGTGGACTGGTCCCGTGGGATTGACGCTCGTGTGCTCCAGCAGGACCAGTCCACATCGGCCGTTCAAGGAACTCGATAATCGGGGACACCCTCGCGCGCGTCCTGAGAAGGGCGGGTTACGATGTCACGACCGAGTTCTTGGTCAATGACACCGGGAGACAGATGGTCGTCTTGACATGGGCGACGCAGAACATCTCGGAAGATGACCTCCCGAAGGCGGGAAGGGACAAGGATGACCATCTCCTCGTGCGATACTACCAGAAGGCCTACGAGATCCTGGAATCTGACCCGACCCTCGAGAAGACTATCGAAGAGCTCGTGCTCAAGCTCGACAGAGGAGAGGAGAAGATAGTCCACGACGTGAAGGCCGTTGCGGAGAGGGTAATGAGAGGAATGGTCTCCACCCTCAAGGAGATCGGTGTGTCCCTCGACTCATACTTCTGGGAGTCCGGCACGATATTGGACGGTAGCGTCCACGAGGTCATCGAGTCCCTCAAGAGGTCAGAGAACGCTCATTCGGACGAAGGTGCGTACTACCTCGACCTCGAATCCTTTGGGATTCACGGATGGGACGCCCGCTTCTTCTTCACAAGAAAGGATGGGACGTCACTGTACACCACTCGAGACATCGCCTACCACCTCGGCAAGTTCAAGCGGTGCGACATTGCGATAAACGTCCTCGGCGAAGACCAGAAGCTGGGAATGAAACAGCTGACGCTCGCCTTGAACATGATGGGGGTCGAGAAGAGGCCGGAGACTGTCTTCTACGCCTTTGTCTCCCTTCCCACGGGGAAGATGTCGACACGGAGCGGCACGACCGTGCTCCTGGACGATCTGATAGACGAATCGAGAGCAAGGGCGGCTGAGGAGGTGAGGAAGAGGAGGCCGGAGCTGTCCTCCGAGAGGATAGAAACCATCGCGAGCAGTGTCGGAACAGGCGCCGTGCGGTACAACATCCTCAGAGTCCAGCCCGAGAAGAGGATAGTCTTCAAGTGGGAGGAGGCTCTGAACTTCGAGGGAAACAGTGCGCCGTTCATCCAGTACTCTCACGCCCGAGCGTCCAGCATCCTGAGGAAAGCTCCGGAAAGGACGGGAGAGGACTTCGGACTCCTCACACACCCGTCCGAGATACTGCTGGTGAACACCATGAGCAGATTTCCCAGCGTGATTCGAAACTGCGCGGAGAGCAGAAGGGTGCATTCGCTGGCGTCGTATGCTCATGACCTGTCATCGAACTTCAACCAGTTCTACCGGGACTGTGGAGTGATTCATGCAGAGCCAGAGCTGCGGGACGCAAGGAGTGCACTGGTTGAATGCGCAAAGATAGTCCTGGCGAGCTGCCTCGACACGATGGGGATTGAGGCTCCAGAGGAGATGTGAGCTACTTCTTCATCTTCTTCTTTTTCTTCTCCTTTGGCTCTTCCTTCTTCTCTCTCCTCCTGAACTTGAGCTCTCCTCGCTGCCACTTCCGCCGCAGCCATATCACCACGATGACGAGGATGATCACGATGACGAGGACGATGTAGACCAGGTAGGTCTTCCAGGGCGCCTGATTGACCGTCACGAACTCCGTCATTCGGTTGTCCGGTCCGATCTGCTCGCTGTGCTCATTATCGTCGCTAACCTTGATGAGAATGGTCAGCTTCCCAACGACCTCGGGAGTCCAAGATACCTCTGCTCGGATCTGCTCTCCCGCTTCTATCTTGACTTGGCCAGTCGGGATCAGACCGGATTCGTTGTAGAACGTGACGGTGCCTCCTATCTCCGTCTCCTTGTCGCCTTCTTTCAGATAGAAGTGCACTTGGATGCTCTCGGCGGTCGCATGGTTCTGCTTGTTTGTTATGTTGACGGACAGCTTTATGCGCTGACCTTCCTCGACGCTCTCGGGTTCGCTGTAGAATGTCGCTGACAGGACCTCCAAATCGGGTCTCGAGGACGCGTCTGCGATGACCTTGACAGTCAGGGTCGTATTCCCGGTGTTCCCCGCCATGTCCGTCACATTGACAGTGACGTTGTAGGTGTCGATTCTCGTGAAGTTGTGCGAAACGTTGTAGTTCCCCAGCTGCGCGGCGATTGCAGTCCCGTCTCCGAAGTCCCACTCGAAGGTGAGATTGACGATGTCATCCACATTGTCCCCGGACTCGCTCGCGTTGAAGTAGTGCGTTATGTTTTCCACAGCGGAAGTCGTGGGAACGAACGTGTCGTTCAGGATGATGACACGGGCCTGCGGGGGCGAAATGTCGCGCACGACGAAGTTGACGCTGACATTCGAGCTCCAGTGACCAACAGAATCGGCAACGGTGAGATTCACCGTGTAGTTGCCAGGCTGGTCGAAGGAGTGGGTGAAGCTCGAAACGAACTCATCCCAGATCCCGTCGCTCTCAAGGTCCCACTTCCAGTCCTCGATGTTTCCTTTGATAGTCCCGTACATGAGGTCCGTCGATTCCACGCTGTCGAACTTGATCGCCATGCTTTCGTTGACGTCAATCGTCTCGCCATTAGCATCATCCATGACAAAGTTGAGAGAGGTGATGTTGACTGAAATCACGGCACTCGGGTCGAACTCATCGACGAATATCGTTGCTTCCCGGTAGCTAACGTCGCCACCAGGGTCCGAACCTGACTCGGATATGGTCAGGTTCACCGAATACTCGCCACCCGTCGTGTAGTTGTAGATGGGCTTTATTCCGTACCTCGTGCTCTGACCCGGGTTGGAGGTGTCGAATATCCACGTGAAGTTCGCGTGCGGCGAGACGAGTTTTGTTGAAGTGCTGTTGTCTATCGAGGTCGCTGCGGAGAAAGTGATGTTCAGTTCCGCGGGAACCGTCGCATTGTAGTCCTCATATGTGATGTCTTGCGGGATTGAAACGCGGTCCGGGTCGATGACCTCAATCTTCGCGACTCCACCCACGGAGGGGCGTACCGTCATGTAGACTGGAACAGGCGCACCCGAACCCTGCGGCGGGTCGATCCTGATTGTGAGGAAGCCCGCGACGTGTATTTCTGAAATCGTCTCGTTCTCCACCATCTCGTATCTCTCGCCATCCTGCGTGGGCAGATTGATGCTGTACGTGCGGTTCTTCTCGGTCTGGTCCATGACGCTCGTGTCGTACTCCACGTACTGTGTCAGCTTGTATTCGTCTTGTCCGGATTCTATCCCACTGGTATTGTATTCCGTTGAGGTGTTGATCCAGATTGCCTCTGTCGAATCGATAGAAGAAGCCACACGTGGCTCCGCGGTGACGCTGTAGCTACTGTGATTCGAGATGAAATGGTTGTCATCGACGAGGAAGAACTCGTCCGTAATCACATACCTGGGGCCTTTCGCCTCCAGCCAATCGACCAGCGCATCGATTTCAGTGGTGTCCAGTATGCCGTCACCGTTTCCGAGGACGACATCGACCTGTAACCTGAGATTGCGAAGCTCAGATCTATCCATGCCCTCCAAGTAGCTCTCGCTGTTGAGCTGCCATGACCTATCGACGATGATGTGGTTCCAGTCATCGTTCTTGAATGCAATCTTGTTCTCAATTCTCTCTTCCTCGGACCGTTGGAAATACTGCTTGCCAACATCAATCGAGACGTTGGTGACCGTGACCGAAGGCAAGGTGACTGTCTTGTAGCCGTCAATCCTGACCACGACTGAAAAATCCCCCGGATAGGCTCCTACGCGGAACTCAGGCGGGGAGTCATCTATCTTCGTCACAAGCCTATTGTTGTTGAGGTCGAAGAGCGTCACGTGTATCGGTCTATCTGTGATGCCCCACAGCTCTTCTGCGTCATGCGCCTTGCCCACTATCTCGAACATGTACAGCTCGAAATCCGCTCTTGTGCCGCCCGCCAACTGTACGGTCTCGTTCTCCACGGAATGCAAGGCAGTGTAGCTCGCTGTGATGGTGTCTGTGTTGTATAGAGTCTGCGTGAAGTGAATCTCACCGGTCCATGGATCCAGGATATAGTTGGCAGGACTGTCGTTTATCTCTATGACCTCTGTTGAAGGATCTGCTGGGTATGACAACTTGGAGGTGTTCGTGAGAACCTCTCCGAACACATCTATGCTTCCGTTGTATGTGTAGTCTGCCCAAATCAGGGTTCCCTCTGAGATGGTGACGTTATAGGTCACGGTTCCGTTGACCATATCCACGAACCATTCTGTATCCTGAGGCCAAGGCGACTCATCTCGGTAAAGCGAAATCAATGTGATATTGGTATGGTTGAGCTGAGCAACGGTCTCATTGCCCAGAGCACCAAGTGTCAAGCTCTCATCTTCCAAAGTCGTGTAGTTGTAGCTGGCATAGATGACGTCCGTGTCCTCCACGGTCAGGTTCAGCTGGACTGTCCCGTTGAGATAGTCCATCTGGTAGTCTGAGGGGTCTATTAGGTCACTATTCAAGTACAGTTCTTCTGAAGAGGATACGATGTCCGTGTTCTTGAAAATGCTAATGATGTTGTTTGGCATGACAACAACGTTCTGGAAGGTGGGCGAGTAGTCCTCGTGTGATACCTCAATCTCGAACTCACCGTCGTAGATGTCCATGGAATACCAGCCTTCTATGTCCAGACCGCAATACCAGCTGTGTGTCGGGGAGGCTAGGTAGGAACGTGAGTCCGAGATTTGCCATGGATCCGACTGGGGCTTGAAAGTCCACACTTCGAAGTTACCGTTTTCAACGTCATCGAAGAACGGCTCCTGGGTCGCAGTCTCGATCTTGATGTTATCGATGAACCATCCCTCGTCTACCTTGTTCGAATCGCTTGTGAATCTGAACGCGATTCGGACGGTGCTTCCTGCATAGCCACCCAGAGCGAAGGTGGCGGACTTCCAAACGTTGGATTTGCCTGTGAAACCGCCTTGACCGTAGACAACGTCGAAATTAGTGTAATTGCCAATTGGATACAAGAGGTCCCAGCTATTACCCCCATCGATGGATATCTGAACGTTTCCTCCATCTATTCCATCCTCCATGAGATACCAATGTTTGAATCTGAGGTGAGCGGTCTCCAACAGAGGAAGGTCGATGTTACGGGATATCATCCACTTGTCCTTCTTGTTCTCATATTCTTGTATGGGGGAAGTCGTCGTGGCCACTTCATAGTCGTTAGCCCTGTCTCGCAGTGTGACGATCGCGCCGTTGACTGGCTGGCCCGTCCCACCGTCAGTCACCGCACCTCGAATCGTTGCGTTGATGTCTCTAGATTTCAGACCGATGTAACCCAAGTCCAGGTTCTCATCGTGGACTCTCACTATCGGTGTTTCATTGCCGAAATACACCCGTCCCTCCAGGTCTCGAACCTCTCCTTGAGTTTCTATGCGGACCGCATAGTAGCTAGGCTGAGAAACCTCGAACCAGAAGTAACCGCCGCCCCCGGTCTCCACCGAGACAGGATCCAAAGATGAAATGTCATGCAAGTCAACCTCAATGAATTCAAGACCCTCCTCCTCGTGTACTGTGTCCCAGACACCGTCTCCGTTCCTATCATCAAAAACGTAGCCAAATACTATTATTGGCTCTTCCTGCGCTCTCAAGTTCTGGCTCGGCGTCACCACCATAGCGCCTAGCATCAGCAGTAGGACTATGGCAGTGACTGTCATGCTCGAGTTTCGGGTCTTCATATCCGTTTTCCTCCGATATGCTATCGTACCCAATACTGGGTTGCCGATGGCAAGGCTACCGCATGTAAACTATGTTTCTATTTAAATCTTTGTGGGTGAAATGCACCGCTGGAAGTAACGGAATCTCAGTACTGGCTCTTCGAAAATCAGAGCGCTTTTCTACAAGGATTGGGACGCGACAGCGCTCAGTCTCCTCACAAGAGACTTCGCAATCCCAGGAAGTTCGAAGTCCGAAGGAGTGTCACTGTCAAGAATCTCGACCAACTTGGTCCTAAACCTGAGGTTCCTGAATGCGGACCTGCATCTTGAAGGGTACCGCCGAGAGGCTTTCTCGCTGAAATCGTCATTCTCGATCATCTCCAAGCAGGTCTCAGCCGCCTTTTCCGCGGAGTAAATGCCCGGAGGTATCCCTCCCCCTGTCCACGCGTTGACAAAGCCCGCCGCGTCGCCCACGAGCATGACGCGTCCGCTTTGAATCTTCTCCAGAAGCTTGTATGGAATCATGTGACCATGCACTTTCGGACAAGGAATGTCAATTCCAGCACAGAAGCGCTCGAACTTCCCCCTCAGGCCCCTAGACTTCCGCGTCAGGGCTCCAATGCCGATGTTGACCGACTCCTTGTTGGGTATCAGCCAAGCGAAACCAAGCAGGTCCTCAAAGAAGTACATGTTGCTGTGGTCTCCCTCCCCGAGGAGGTTCTCGTAGCTCTGGAGTCCAACACTCGCGACCATGGCCGCGTACATCCTACTATGGTTGTGAACGAGACCTATGGATTTCCCCACCGTGCTATGAACTCCATCAGCTCCAATGAGGAGCCTGGACTTGAGTTCCATGTGCGCCGTTCGAACCGCAACACCTTCGGGGCGGTTAGTCACGTCCGTGACTGGACAGGAATCCACGACCTCAACACCAGCATCCATAGCCATCTTCGTGATGAAGTAATCGAACTTCTCTCGTTTGAAGAAGTAGTCGTCCCTCTCGAGCGCCTGGATCCTTTTGGAGTTGTAGAAGACGTTAGTGAAACTCCCCTTCGCCTCCACAGCATCGAATATACCGCGGTCGAGCTTTGACAGTGTCCTCCCGTCAACAATCCCGCCGCACGCCTTCCATCTGGGCAATCGATCTTTCTCGATGAGAAGCGTCTCTAGACCACTACTTGCGGACTTGTAAGCAGCGTAACTACCAGCAGGGCCAGCACCAACGACGATAACGTCGTACACGAGTCCTCAATCGTCTACTCCCGTTTAAAAACTGTGGCACAATCTATTCGGCCTCCGCGGCTTTTGCTGACCACCAAGCCTCGTCAGGAAGGTTCTCATACGTGACCTCCTTCGTCTTCCTCTCCTTCTTCAGGTTCCTCTCCACTTCGCTGTTGTCAATCTCCCAATAGAAAATCCTCCATGACTTCCCGCTGGAGAGTATCTCTGAGTCGACGTTCGTGTTCAGAAGCGCGGCATCGTGCAGTCTGTAGAAAAGCTTCCTGTCCTCAGAGTCGATGATGTTGTCCACAATGACGTTCTCGTAGCCGAAATACGTAAGCACCCTGTCAGCCATATCCAAAGCCTCGTCAGGACTGACCTCGAGAGCATTCTGAATCGCGATCTTCAACTTATCACGGGTAACAACCATCAATATAATCTCTGTTGGCTCGCTTATATCAACTTTGTGGAATGACTTCTTGTAAAACGGACAATACGGGTGCTTCTCATGCCGACTCTGGCTCTGCTCCTACGACATCCTATTATCAACTTTGATTCTAGTGCCCGACCGCTTATATACCGACAAGACCGATTTCTTGGTGAAGTGGGATTGGGATGAAGCGTAGAAGCAAGAAGAGGCTACTGGAGCTGAAGGAGAACATCTCCTTCGTGCACCTCAATGTGAGATCTGGATACATCTCGTACATCGAGGTTCCATCAAAGGGATCCAAGCCTCGCGTCAAGGGCGTTCTGCTGAAGGGCAAGAATTCAGTGACGGAAGCCCAATGATTTTAGGATGCCACATTTTGTGAACTGCTCCGAAAGATTATTATTGCCATGGCAATATCATTACTGCATGGAAGAGGAGGAGCAGGATGAGACTCCTCTCAAAGAGCCACTGAGGATCCGGGAGTATTCTGAGCCTCGACAACATGAGACCTGCATGGTCTGTGGGCAGGAGAAGGAGCCCTACATTCTAATCGAGTATGAGAACAAGGTCGAGTGTACTTGTGAGGAATGCTACAAGAAGAGCGTCGGCGAGCCCGTCACCGCCGTCATGAAGTGCGCAGAGTGCGGAACTGACCTCAAGGAAGATGACAAGTTCTGCGGCAAGTGCGGGGCGAAACAGGAGCAGAACTGTCCGGTGTGTGGAGAGAAGACCTCAGGCAAGGATGCCTTCTGCGGCAAGTGCGGCGCGAAGCTATGATCTCTTCCTTGCGACGCTCCTTTCGGGCTCATTGTATATCTTCTGAGGAAGAGGGCCGTCCTCATCTATCTCGAAGGACCCGAGCCCGACCTCGATTCTCTTGACGGCCCCCTTGAGCCTGTCCAGCATCCGGGAGGACAGCAGCTTCCACACCAGATAGGCTGAATCGTCGATTATCTCGTTTCTCAGGGCCTTCAGTATCTCGGACTTCTTCTTGCTGGAAGTGTATATCACGGGATTGAGGTTGATGTGAACCTCGGCCAATATCTTGTCATCCTCCTCGTCGGCCCGGAAGATGTTCTCCTTGCCACGAGAGTCCGCGACGGGAGATGCCAACCTCCCGCCCTTCTTCGGCAGGTTCCTCACCCTGAGGGCATTCACGTCAATCGTGGAGTCGATGTGCTCAGCGAGCTCCCGACCAAGTTCCCTCATCAAGCGGGGAAGGACCTTCCTCTCCATTGCTCGCTCAAATGAGATGTCGACTCCCGTCTGGTAGGCATCCATCGCGTCGAAGTACGATATACTGTCCACGATCCTGGCGGAGACCTTCTCCACACGATTCCGCATGACAAAGCAGGCGTAGTCGATTCCGTTGGTCACGATGGAGAGGTAGTTCTTCCTTTTCCCTGCTCTGCTCTTCATAGTGATCTCATCGGTGTGGCTGTGGAAAATGTCGCCCACGTCGAAGAGATCCCTGAACAGGGAGGAGTTCCTTCCCAAAGAAAATGGATGCGAGTGATACAGACCCACGATTCCTACGTTTCTCGGATACTTGCTGGCCAGCTCCGCCTCCTCGAGCGGGTCCGCCTCGGCGCTGAACTTGGTCTGCCTCTTGTATCGAGTGCAAGGGACAGCGTCGCAGACGTATATCTCTCCGTTCCAGAGAAAGCCCAGGAGCCATCCGATCACTTCATTTCCACTCGTCCTGCTTTCCTTGAGCGCGTGGCTCAGGACTAGGGCTATGACGTCTCTCTGGATGGTCACGTTACTTTTCATGCACGATGTCCCCGCAAACTGGGCAGTCCGGGTCCCTCTCCCAGTCATACCTCTCCAGGACGCCTTCGAGCCCGTGATACATCAGGTAGGAGGCTATGTGTCCGAAGCTCAACAGAAGCTTGAGGGTTTCCTGACACTGGAGACTCGAGACTATCCCCATCGTGGTGGGAAGCGACGTGAAATGACACACGCCAGTGGCCTCTCTCGCGCGTTCAGGCTTCTGAGCCTCCTCGCGGGCCGTTTCGCCCAGGGCTGGCCTGTTGCACCTGAAGCAAGGCGTTTTCCCCGGGATGACAACGTGGACGCTTCCGTTGACCCCGTCGGTCGAGGCCCCGCCGTCGATCAGCGGTTTCCCCGCTTTGACGCACTGGGAGTTCATGAACAGCCTGACGTGGAAGGTGTCGACGCATCCCAGCACGACATCGCTCTTGCCGACCTCCTCCACGAAAAGGTCATAGCCCTTTCCGTCGGTGATGTCGAACGGATGCCCGACTACCCTGACATCAGGGTTCGCCTTCTTCAAGTGGACCTCCAGTGCGTCCACCTTCTTCTTCCCCACTTGCGACGTGTTGTATATGAGTCTGTTGAGATTCCCCTCTTCGAGCGTGTCGTAGTCCATTATCACGATACGGCCGACGCCGCACCTGGTGAGTATCTCAGCGCTCACTGCACCGAGCCCACCCACACCGACGATGAGGATCTTCTTCTCCTTGAGCTCCGAGAAATCCGCAAAGGGGAACTGCATCAAGCGGGAGTATCTCTCTATTCCAACCACCCCTTCTCGCGCATATCGTGAAGAACGCTCTGAACCCAGTAGCTGACCTCCCTCTTAAGATACAGAGCGATGCCGCAATATTCGTCCCACCAGTAGTTCTGCTCCATGTGCATGTCGCAAATCCTGAGCCCAAGGACCCCGTCATCCAACTTCCTGTCCGTGTAGTCCATAAGATTGGGTATCCTGACGGCTGGAGGCATTGCGGGATAGGCGTCCTTCAAAACGAGCTCCATCTCGAACTCCAGGCCCAAATCCCTCACGCTGCCCACCCATCTGGTCGCGCGGTCGCTTGTCGGCGCCAACGTGAACCATTCACCGCCCTCAAGGAATCTGAGATATTCGGAGAATTTCGACAGTGCGTACTTCTCCTCTTTCACTCTCTGAGACCAGTTGGCGTCCCGTGGAGATGCGGTTGTTGCGCACTGCAGAAAATAGAATAGGTCATCTTCCCTCTTCAAGGAATCAACCAACGATGGATGGGTCAATAACGTGTATGTTCGTGCTCTTATCAGAGATCTCCTCCACCGTTCCGCCCGTTATGGGGGTGCCGCCCGGGTATGTTGCCGAAAGCACGCCAGCGTCCTTCTCCTGCTTTTTGGCCGCCATCACAAGGGCTTCCTGAAAAAGCATCTCGTTCGGCACCTTCAGCGTGACAACCGGCTTCTCGGGATCGCTGATGAAGATAAAACGGAGTGTTGTCATTGCCATATGTATCCCCAACTCAGTACGTGCGTGGTGCTATAAATCTGTTGCGTCAGCGTTTTCGCGATTCGATTCGATGGCGTGACCGGACACGGAATAACAGCACTCCATCACGAGTGGGTTAGGCGGGTGGGTATACCCATAAATATGAGAGAACGGTTTGAGGGTTTGTGATATATTTCGCCCTCTCCAACGGCCTGGGTGCTTGGGGGTCGCCGATTGTTGTCGTTGG
>JAGMCJ010000047.1 GCA_023129265.1 Thermoplasmata archaeon
CAGAGAGATAGCTGTCGAGGTGGGAGAAGTTCTTGTCCCACCTCGACAGCTATCTCTCTGCCGCTGTCCAGCTGATGGTGAGGTCCGATCTGGCATCCGCAGGAGTGCTGTTCACTCTGGACACCGAGAGCGGTTTCAGGAATGTCGTCTACATCAATGGGGCGTACGGTCTGGGGGAGTATGTCGTCCAGGGCACGGTCAATCCCGACAGCTTCTACGTGTTCAAGGAGACGGGAAAGGTCATCGACAAGAAGCTCGGATTGAAGGACAAGAAGCTCGTCTACGCGCGTGGCGGCGGGACCGTTGAGAGGACCGTTCCCCTCTCGCACAGGATCCGATTTGTAATCTCTGACGAGGAGGCGGAGTTGCTCGCTTCCTGGGCAATCGAGATCGAGAAGCATTACGGAATGCCCATGGACATTGAGTGGGCGAAGGACGGCAGGACAGGACATCTCTACATCCTCCAGGCAAGGCCGGAAACCGTCCACGCTGCGAAATCCGGAAGCGTCCTGGTGACGTACAGGCTGAAGAAGAAGGGAAAAATCGTTGCCGAAGGTGAGGCGGTCGGCGAGATGATAGGTCAGGGAAGGGCAAACGTCATAAGCTCGGTGAAGGAGATCGGCCGCTTCGAAGCCGGAGAGGTCCTGGTCACAAGCTCGACGAACCCCGACTGGGAACCGATCATGAAGAAGGCCGCTGCCATCGTCACTGACACGGGCGGGAGGACCTGCCACGCGGCGATAGTCTCCAGAGAGCTGGGGATCCCGTGCATAATCGGGACCGAGGACGGCAGCCAGAAAGTCAGGCAGGGCTCTGACGTCACAACGGACTGCTCGGAGGGGCGGGGGCTTGTCTACGACGGCCTCCTGGACTACGATGTCCGACACCTCGAGATCGAGAAGATGCCCAAGACGCGGACCCAGATCATGGTCAATGCAGGCATCCCGGAGCTCGCGTTCACTCAAGGACAGCTCCCGCACAACGGCGTGGGGCTGGCAAGAGAGGAGTTCATCATAAACTCGCACATTCAGATCCATCCGCAGGCGCTACTGGACTACAAGAAGCTCTCGAGATTCGTCAAGGCCGGCTACAAGAAGGAGATGCAGAAGGCCGGAAAGGACCCCGAGAAGAAGAAAGAGATCCGCGAGAAGAAGGAGTACTACGAGGAAGCCCTCGAGACGATCGACAGGCTCACTCTGGGATATAAGGACAAGGCCCAGTACTTCATCGACAAGCTCGCCTATGGAATCGCACGGATAGGAGTGGGCTTCCATCCTCACGACGTCATCGTGCGTCTCTCCGACTTCAAGACGAACGAATACGCGAATCTCATCGGCGGTCGGTACTATGAACCTGAGGAATCCAATCCGATGATAGGATATCGCGGTGCCAGCCGTTACTACTCACCGGAGTTCAAGGATGCCTTCGCTCTTGAGTGCAAGGCGCTGCACAAGGTCAGAGGCGAGATGGGACTGAAGAACGTCCTGGCAATGGTCCCCTTCTGCCGCA
Source organism: Thermoplasmata archaeon (assembly GCA_023129265.1). Lineage (GTDB taxonomy): Archaea > Thermoplasmatota > Thermoplasmata > RBG-16-68-12 > JAGMCJ01 > JAGMCJ01. The sequence goes on from JAGMCJ010000047.1 coordinate 1,510, forward strand.
CGCCCGAGGAGGCAAGGAAGGTCATCGCTCTGATGGAGGAGAACGGGCTCAAGCAGGGCAAGGACGGCTTCCAGGTCTACGTCATGTGCGAGATTCCCAGCAACGTCATCCTGGCGGAGGAGTTCGCGGAGATATTCGACGGCTTCTCGATCGGCAGCAACGATCTCACCCAGTTGACCCTGGGTCTGGACAGGGACAGCGAGCTCGTCTCACATCTCTTCGACGAGAGGCACAACGCCGTCAAGAAGATGCTCTCCAGCGTGGTTCGGACGGCGAGGAAGAAAAAGAAGAAGATTGGGATATGCGGACAGGCCCCCTCGGACTGGCCCTCCATTACGGCGTTCTTGGTGAAGGAGGGGATCAACAGCATGTCCCTCAACCCGGACACGGTTGTCAAGACGCGGGCGTTCGTCTATGCCACGGAATGGGCACTCAGGAAGAAGAAGGACATATTCACGATGACGCTCAAGGAGATACGTTCCATACCTGGACTCCAGGACCCACTCAAGATGACCGTGCACACCTTTGAGTGGAAAAAGGGAAAACGAGTGGAAAAGACTCATGTATCCCATAAGCCACTATCGGAGTACGTAATATCGATGAGGTCTCAGGAGACCTGAGGGCTCGGATTAACGGAGCCATTCAATGGACTCGCTTCCGCCTGGAATCGCAATTGCGATTCTAATCCTCGTATCCTTCGTACCTGCGATAATCTATGTCATCTGGGTCAGACGCTCTGAGAGGTACGAGCTGGAGCCCTGGGGGCAGATAGCGAAGGTCTTCCTCTGGGGGGCAATCATCGCTGTCATAGTCTCGATCATACTGAGCACCCTCGTGGTCTACGTTCTCGGGGAGACCATACAGCGACAATACTACTGGCTTCGACCCGAGTCTACCATTTGGATTCTTCTGCTCTTTTCCGTCGTTGCTCCCTTGGTCGAGGAGTTCGCCAAGGGTATGGGCGTCTACACCGTCAGGGAATCGGTAACGGAAGCCGAGGACGGAATGGTCTACGGAGCGGCAAGCGGACTCGGATTCGCTGCCACGGAGAACGTGCTGTATGGCCTCGCGGCTTACCTCATGATCGCGGATTTCCGAGCGTCGATCATCCTGATACTCGTGAGGTCCATATCCTCCTCTCTGTTGCACGCGAGCGCATCGGCGGTCATGGGATACGGTGTGGGCAGGAGTCTGCTGTTCAGAAGGGCTGGCGTCCTTCCGTATTATTTCCTGGCCGTCTTCATGCACGGCGTGTTCAACTATCTCGCAGCGTTCGAGATCATATACGAAGACCCAACGGCGGTTCTGTACGGCTTCTCTCTTGCCGTCATATTCGCGATCGCGGCCTTCAGCCTCGTCAGGTACGGCATCCGAGCAAAGGACCACAGATAGTTTCTTTTCGTCTCCCGCGTTTGGGTAAGAAGAGATGAAGAAGGAGTTCGACCTCGAGGGAAGCACCTATTCGAACAACAAGGCCGATTTCAAGAGGATATTGAGGAAACACGGCCTGAGGTGGAAGGGTTCGCTGGGGAATTTCGAATGGATTGGAAGGGATGACAAGGTCACCGCCTATTTCGACAGGGACGAACAGAAGGGCATCACACTTAATGCCAGACTTGTGTGGGAGGGGAAGAAGAAGTCGGACTTCCTCTCCGAACTGACCGACTGGATCAAGAGCTTGCACGGTGCGCCCGTGAGAAGAGGAGGGCTCACCAAGGATACGAAGCAGAAGATCCAGAGAGAGCTCGAGTTCTGGGACAAAATCCACGAACCGTCCGTTGAGGCCATGAAGGCGGAGAGCAGGCCCGAGTCGTGGATTACGAAGGACCTCGAAGAGTGGAAGGCGAAGAGAAAAGAAAAGGAGAAGGAACTGAAGCGGAAGTATTCCTAAGCTGTCTCGAAGCCCGAATCCTCGGTCGGAAAGGGATCAAAGCACTCGAAACAGTACCCGTTCCTCCTGTCCCTCGGAAGGAGTATCAACCGGCAACCGCATTTCCTGCAGGAGCCGTTTCTATCAGTGTCATTGGGAAATTCCCTAGTATCTGGACGTAGCTTCATCGCCTTTCCCCCTCTCGACAAAACCTGCAAAAAGGGGAAGGAGGAGAGGATATTAAAACGTTTGTGAACGCCGTGTCCGGACACTCGCAGTTGTCGTTTCGATTACCCTTATAAGCTCTGATATTCTTCACCATCTGTTGAGTCCGCTTAAGGGAGTTGGGGAGAGAAAGCGCTGCAGCTTCATCACGGCTGAAGGAATCGATGGCTGCGGCAAGACGACGATCTCCAAGTTCATCTGTGAGTGGTTGCGCTCCAAGGGGTTCGACGTGGTCTTTACCGTGGAGCCCACGACGACCTGGATCGGCGACTCCGTGAAAAGGGGCTTCTCTGAAGGTGTCCACGCCTTCACGGAGGCATTGCTGTTCATGGCCGACAGAGCCCAGCACACGCTCCAGATCGAGGAGTGGGTTTCAGAGGGGAAGGTCGTCGTGTCCGACAGATACATCGATTCGACACTCGCGTACCAAGGAGCCTCACTTCAGTCTGAAGGAATGGATGACGCAGTGGAGTGGCTGAAGAATGCGAGCGCGCCCTACGTACTCGTTCCCGATATCACATTCCTCCTGCAGGTCAACCCCGAAGTCGCAATGCAGAGAATTTCGAACCGCTCGAAGATGACCAAGTTCGAGAAGCTCAACTTCCTGGTCGAGGTCGACAGGGTGTACAGGAGCCTGTCAGAATCCGAGGAGAGGTTCAGAATAGTCGACGCCTCTCAGATACTGGAAGACGTCAAAGGAGACGTCGTCAAAATGCTTGAGTCCGAGTTCTAGTTCTATGCGAATTCATAGCTCCGTTTCCGTTTACCAGATTGTTCTCTTTCAAGAACGCCTTGGCGAACAGCGTGGCGTTCGCGTGGTTGCCTCGCTGAAGCTCGATGAGGAAGGCCTTTCCGAAGAGCGCCTTTCTTTTAGCTCTCGCTGAGCCTAGGAGCATCGATATAAAAAGGGGCCTTGGAAATATAATAAGGCTGCTCCGCCGGAATCATATGTGATATTTGCGGCTCGCGCTCTCCAAAAGCTTTTAATTCGCTGACACCATTAAGATTCGATGGGGTGCACCGATGGTACCATCCTTTGATCAGGTAGCAGAATCCATATCCCACGCGGATACTCCCGCGGAAGCCGTAGGAATCGTCTACGGCGACGTGGGGAGCCTTTCTCTTCGGTGTACAGTGACGGAGCACCTCGCGAAGAACGAATACGTTCAGATCCACCACGAGATCTGCGGGTATGTGCTGGGTCAAGTGGATGACATTGAAAGGAAGACCGACCTCTCCATCGAGAGGGCCCAGCAGATGTCGGAGGGCCATGACATCGAGATAGAGGAGAAGGTCATCGCGATCGTCTCCGTCGTCGGCTTCAGGGACGACAGGAATCTACTGCAGGTCCCCCACACACCATTCCGCGCAGGCGAGGCCGTGTACCGGGCCGCCGAAGACCTCATCTGCGAGGTCATCGGGCTCAACAAGGACGAGAGGAAAGGTGCATACCTCGGTCTGCTCAGCGGCCACAATGTCCCGATCCTCGTCGACATCAACTCTCTCGTGCAGAGGCATGTCAGCATACTGGCGAAGACTGGCGGGGGGAAGAGCTACGCCGCGGGCGTTCTGATTGAGGAGTTCATGAAGCACGACGTTACGACAGTCGTAATCGATCCCCACGGTGAGTACACGTCCATGAAGATGCCCGCCGAACACACGGAACCGATGAAGAGGTTTGACGTGTCCCCGAAGAGTTATCGCAGCAAGATCATGGAGTTCTCTCCTGACACGAAGGTCAACCCGGATGCGAGGCCGCTCAGGTTCACCCTAAAGAACCTCGACGCCAGGGAGATTCTCGGTCTCACGAATCTGAAGAGCATCCGTGCCAACCTATTGTCGTTGAGGAGAGCCCTCGACATACTCAAGAGCGGGGGCAAGGACTACAACCTGGCGGACATCATTGCCATCCTGGATAGTGAGGATGATCCGTCGAACTCGAGCCTGGTCAACGAGCTTGAGTATCTGAATGAGGTCGAGATTTTCGCAAGGGAGGGCACGAAGATCGATGATTTGATTACCAAGGGCGGTACATCGATCATGAACCTGAAGGGTGCGGCTCCCGACATCCAGGAACTCATAGTCAACCGGCTTGCGACCGCGCTGTTCGAGCTCAGGAAGGTCAACAAAATCCCGCCGCTCATGCTCGTCATGGAGGAGGCGCACAATTTCTGCCCGCAACAGGGTACGGCAGCCTCCTCCAAGATTCTGAGAACAATCGCGTCCGAGGGGAGGAAGTTCGGCCTCGGGCTGCTCGTGCTGTCGCAGAGGGCTGCGAAAATCGACAAGAACGTCCTGAGCCAGTGCAACACTCAGGTCATCCTGAAGCTGACGAACCCGAACGATTTGAAGGCCGTCGTAGCATCCGTCGAAGGCCTGACCTCAGGAATGACCGATGAGATCCAAAGGCTTCCGATCGGCGTTGCTTTGGTCGTAGGAGGGAACATAACGTCCCCGCTTTTCGTCGAGGTCAGGCCGAGGGAGACCGAGCACGGTGGGAAGTCCATCAAAGTGATCGAGGGCTAAAAGGATTAATACGGTTCTGTGGATGGGGTGATTGGTGTCCATCTTGGAGATCGGATCAGACCTCGTGGAGAAGGATATTGAGATCACGCGAAGAGCTCTCGACAAGGTGGTAATCGCGGCGCCCGAGAAATCGCACCTTCGAAAGGTCGCCGAGGACTTCCTTCTGATGAGTACCTCCTATTTCGAGGATGCGATCCACTTCTACGAGAAAGGGGACCTTGTGAACGCCTATGGGTGCATCAACTACGCGCACGGCTGGCTGGACGCAGGTGCCAGGCTGGGCCTCTTCGAAACCGGGGGGGACAACAAGCTCTTCACTCTCCTGGAGTAGGTGAGACGAGACGCGCGCCCTCGTTGTCGATGGAACACACGAAGGTCTTGCCGGAATCCAGGAGTCTGTATCTCAGGTTTTCCGCCTCGCCGATAGCGAAGACGGAGTTCCCGAGCATCGACATGCTCGCCATTCCGAATTCCCTGCACTCCTTGACAGCCTCTTCCACAGCCTCCGGGATGAGCTCCGCCTCCCTGGCGAACTCGAGGGAGAGGTGAAGGAAGTTGCCCAAGGACGTCTCGTTCAGAAACGTGTTGACATGCTGCCGCCCCACTTTACCTATCCTGGCCACGATTGCCTCATCCGACAGGACATCCTTCGTGGAGAGCGGAGGACCCACGACGCAGAGGACGACGTCGCCCTCCCTTTCGAACCTCTGGAACTCTCCGTGCGGTGCAGCACCGGGCTCCGTCCTCACGACGAGCCCCCCAACGGACTGGGGGAGAACGTCGCCGAGCCCTGTCATGCACTCGACCTCCGCCTTGTGGGCCGTTCGCACGACCTCGTCCCGGGACAGCCCCAGGCCCAGGGCCTCGTTGACAGCGATCACGGAACTCAACGCCCCCGCCCCGCTCATACCAAATCCCTGGGACACGGGCAGCTGAACCTCGCTGTTGACATCGATGTGCACGTCCCGCTCGATGCGGAGGTTCTCGATCGCCTTCTTCGTCACGGGCGCCTCGGACGGCTGACCGCTTATCCTCACGTCGACCGAGGTTGCGTCGGACTCAGTCGCGACCACGCCCGTGTGAACTCCGAGGGAAATGCATATCCCCACACCTCTCGAGCCCATCTTGTGAGGGTCCTCGTCAGGACAGACCTCAAAAATGCCTGTGATGTGCCCAGGACAGAAGGCGACGGCGTCATAGGCCATGTACCGCAGCACTCCATATGTGATGTGCCAGTGTTGCCTTCGTGCCGGATATGCTCTTCGAGGTTCCGGACTTGTCCAGGAGAATGATATTGGCGGGGTCTCGGCCTATCGTCTTGACATCGTTCGCGACGATCAGGTCAAGCTTCGCGCTCTTCAGTTTCTCGAGCGCCTTCTCCCTCATCTCGGACTCGGAGAGCCGGGATTCCAGCTTGAAGCCGATGATCTTCGTCCTCTTGCTCTTTCTCCTGATGGCGTCGATGATCTTTGGCGTCGGCGTCATCTCGATCCTCAGCGATTTCTCCTTCGAGCTCAACTTGCCCTTGACCTTCTTCGGGCGGAAATCTGATATCGCCGCCGGAACGGCGCAGTAATGGCACCGGATGTTCTTGACAAGCTTCGAGAGGTCCGAGACCGAGGTGAACTTCCTCACCTTGACGAAGGGCGGGGGGCTCACCTCTGCCTTGCCGATCCAGAGCTCGACCGTCGCACCCCGCTCATAGGCGTCCCTCGCAAGCTCCACACCCATGCGGCCCGAAGTTCGGTTCGTGATGACTCTGACGTCGTCGACCTCTTCTTCCGTGGAGCCAGCGATGACGACGACCTTCTTCCCTTTCAGGTCGGGCTCGGACAGGGTCCTGATGAGAGCGGAGACGACCTCCTCGATGCCCGCCATCTTCGCCTTGTTCTCTTCCACGCTCGGGCCGATGAAGACGATGCCCAGTCTCGCGAGCCTCTTCATGTTCTCCTTCAGTATCTTTTGCCGGTACATGGACTCGTGCATCGATGGTGCGATGAGAACAGGGATTCCCGATCCGAGCGCGGCGCAAGCGAACGTCGTGACCGGCGTATCCGCAATCCCGCAAGCGATTTTCGATATCGTGTTCGCCGTCGCGGGTGCAACCAGCAATGCACTGGCCGTACCGCTGGCCCCGCAGAGCCCAACGTAGGGGACACTGCCGTCCAGCTCAACGATGGGCTTCTTCCCGCTCGCGAACTCGATGGAGTTCGGATGCACTATCCTCTCCGCTTCCTTGGACATCACGGGAATGATGTCGGCGCCGTGTCGAATCAGCTCGCGAATGAGCTTGACGGACTCGACGGCGGCAATGCTTCCGGTTATCCCTATCACGATGGTCTCGCCTTCGAGCTTGTCGCTCTTGACGCTCAGGATAGCTTCAGAGGGGTGCACGTGTTGCGATTAATCTGCCTCCATTTATACCTTGTTGTCCAAGCATACTTTTATCATTCTGGCTTGGATAACTGTCATCGCCTCATGACGAAATCAAAGGCTGGCGGGAGGATCGATGAGATGATGGGACTTCTGTCCCGCCGATACCACGTTGGGGCCTTTCCAGGCAAGGGTAAAGGAACCGCGATAAGCCGTCAGATGAGGGACCCTTACCGCGTGCTGATCTCCACAATCCTCTCGCAGAGGACGAAGGATGAGAACACCAACCGGGCCGCCACGAACCTCTTCGAGGTCTTCCCGACACCGGAGTCTTTGGCGGGCGCCGACGTTCACGAGGTTGAAAGCCTCATCAAGCCAGCAGGTTTCCACAAGGTCAAGGCGGGTAACATCAAACGGGTCGCCTCTCTTCTCGTGAGCGAGTATGAAGGCAACGTCCCCGACGACCTCGATTCTCTACTGAAGCTCCCAGCGGTGGGAAGGAAGACGGCGAACTGCGTCCTCGTCTACGCGTTCGGAAAGCCCGCGATTCCGGTGGACA
>JAGMCJ010000048.1 GCA_023129265.1 Thermoplasmata archaeon
GGCGATTGCAGATGCGAAATCTCGAGCGGTGTTGTTTCCTGACAGCTTGAGCGGGGCCACGAGGAAGTCACCATTTGAATCTATCTTGGCGTACATGACGCTCTGGGCACCGAAGTAGTCTGTCGCCCAGGTGAGGTGTATATTTCCGATGTCGTCCCAGACCGCGTCTACGTTCTCGTTTGTTCCGTTGCCGTACAGGAGCTTGTCCGGTACCACCAGATCATGAGAGGAGTTGTACTTCCTGAAGTATGCCTCTCCGCTTATGACGTGAAGCCAGTACAGGTTCTCTTGGCCATCTAGGAGAAGCTCGGCTCCCTCACCGTTTGGGACGAAGATGTAGGGTTCCGAGAACACGTCCACGAAGCCGGGTTCTCCAATCATGTCAATCTCAAGAGGAACGGAAAGGAAAAGCATAAGAGCTAGGATTCCGACAACGAGGCTCTTTCTGCAGACAACAAGCACCGTTCCTCCCCCAGAATCAAATGAACCTAGGCATATATAAAGGTATATTGGCTGGCAACTAGCTGGCTAAGCTTCCTCTGTTGAGGGTTCCGTCTCTGTGCCTTCTTCCTTCTCTCGTCCACTTCCCTGCTCGACTTCTTGACCGCCATGAACTGCCAGGAGTATCAGACCCGCCAGGAGGATGCTCATATCCAGGATCATTCCGACACCGAAGAGCGGGGGAACGGCAAGCAGGCCTGTGACGAGAGAGATCACCCCAGTTATCACCTCCGCCAGGCAAAACGGGAGAGATATCACCAAGAATGTCTTCAAGAAGGACCTCCCCGCTTGGAATTGCATAGGTCGCCTTTTCGAGACAACGAGACCGCAAGCCAGCAGAATGATTGCGAGAACCAACGCAATCAGGGGTTTCAGGTTCTCGGAGGGTTCAATGATTTCGAATGCCAGTTCCTTCGGAAGCTCAGAGTTCCCAAGATTATCAACGCTTCTGAAGGCAACGGTATGTGAACCGTACTCGCCAAAAGAGAACTCTCCAGTATATGTGTGCCAAGACCCGCCATCTACGCTAACGAGAATCTCCTTTACTCCGGACCCTTGGCCGTCGTCCGCTTCAAGAGCGAATGCCTCATCCAAATCAATGTCGGTGCCGCTGGGCTGAATCGATGTGATTGGCGGAGTGTTGTCGACGATGAAGGTCTCGTTCGCGATGGATTCTTGGTTCGATACCAGATCAACGGCGAAGTATTCGACGTAACTGTATCCTTCTGACTGCCCCAGAGAGAAGGGAGAAGAATATGACAGCCAGGGGGACCATCCCCCGTTCCACACTCGATACATGACGTAATCCGTCCCAACGGGAGGTGAGCCGTCGTCGGGGCTGAGTATTTCGAACTGCGTGCTCGATGTGACCCAGACATCCGAGTTGGCGTATCGAGGCAATCCCGGAAGGAGAGTGGAGTGTGGAGGTGAGTCGTCGACTATGAGAGGCTCAACTTGGGCGAGTTCTTCGTTTCCTAGCAGATCAACGGAGTAGAACTCCACCAAGTTCAATCCCTCCGTGGCAAGACTGAAGGGCGCGTGATAATCTTGCCAGGGGCCCCAGCTTCCCGCCCAGATTCTGTAGACTGTGCGATTGACTCCCACAGGGGAAATGCCACCGTCAGCAGCGGTCAGGGAAATCGGTGTTGATGAAGTAATCCATGCGTTGGATGCAGTGTAGTTCGGCTGGCCTATGTGAATCTGGGTAGTCGGTGGAATGTCATCCACAACAAAGGTCGCGTTGTTCGCTGTCTCCGTGGCATTGAGGAGGTCAACGGAGTAGTATTCCACATGTACCTCGCCCTCGTCACCAAGAATGAACGGTAGTGAGTACACGCGCCAGCTATCCCACGACCCATTCCGCCAAGTCCTATAGAATGTCCCAGAATCGCCAACCGGGATAAGTCCCCCATCCATGGCGCTCAACATGATTGGAGTGGAGGAAGTAACCCATGTGTTTGCGGCAGTGTAGTTCGGCACGCCCACGTACAGCTGAGTAGTAGGCGGTGTGTTGTCCACGATGAAGGTCGTGTTTGTGATCGTCTCGTTGTTCCAAAGAAAATCTGAAGAGTAGGCCTCCACATGGCTGATACCTTCTGAAGGTCCGATAGTGAAAGGAGTACTGTAGTTGCCCCAGGAAGTCCAGGAACCGCCATTCCAGACTCTGTATCTGGTGTAGTTGACACCGACGGGGATTGGGCCGTCGTCGATGGCGGTGAGCATGATGGATGTTGACGAGCTAATCCAGACGTTGAAAACGTGAGTGTAGTTTGGTGTGCCCGTCGTCAGCAATGATACTGGGGGAGTGTCATCAACAACAATGTCGAACCGCTTGGTGGGTTCGGGCATGCCCCATGTGCTCGTGCTGTTGTAGAGGATGGAGTGCGCCCCTTCTCCTGAGACCGTGAATGGTCCGCTCAGGGTGTAGTTTGTCCATGGAGGAGAGTCTACGTAATAGTATGTTCCCCTAACACCAGTTCCATTCGGGTCGGAGACAACGAAGGAAAATGGAGTCGCACTGGTGACAAAAGTGGGAGAGAAGCCATAACGCGGGAGACCTGGCACTATCGTTGTCAACGGATACGCGGACGGAATAACAACCAAGGTACCAGTGGCATTAAGGTAGCTCCAAATGCAGAAGTCTGAGGAATCAAACACAGCTCCCATATGGTATATCCCATTGTCCTCGGGAGTGTAAGTCAGTCTGGTGAGCCCCTGAACAACAGTGCCATTCTGATCGACAACTGCGTAGTAGATCTCTCCATTACCGTCCCTGGTTTCCCGCCAGAATACGTAGCTGTTGTCGTTCTCGTCCACTACCAGAAAGGCCTGGTGGGAGAGGAAATCGTTGTCCTGAGACAGCATGATGGGTCCAACCTCCAGGTTACCTTGAAGATCAATCCTAGCGTAGAAGACCTCGACCAGGGTCGGCGAGCCTGTCCCGTAACTGTAGGCGATATTGATTCTGTCTTGAGAGTCGAGCACTGCTTCAAGGCTGCTCGAAAATTGCCAATACGTGGTCGGGATGATTTGCTTCTCACTTACCAGGACGGTCGTTCCGTCAGCTGCGTACTTCTTGTAGTACACCTCAATGTCACTCTGGCCGTTGTACACCCGGTCGAATATCACGTGGAGACTGTCGTTGCGGTCTACTACGATGTCCTTCCTTCCGTAGAAGTCGGTGTACCAGCCTGAAGGTGCCACGTATTGCTGTGTGAAGATTATGCTTCCATCTGAGTCAATCTTGGCATACAGGACATCCTCCGCCCAGACGTCGGCGGGGTTATACCAGTAGTCCCAGGCCACGTATGCCTGTCCCAAGGAGTTGGTGGCGATTGCTGAGGAGAAGTCCCTTGCTGTGTTGTTTCCTGATAGCTTGATCGGGGCTACGAGGAAGTCACCATTTGAATCTATCTTGGCGTACATGACGCTCTGGGCACCGAAGTAGTCTGTCGCCCAGGTGAGGTGTATATTTCCGATGTCGTCCCAGACCGCGTCTACGTTCTCGTTTGTTCCGTTGCCGTACAGGAGCTTGTCCGGTACCACCAGATCATGAGAGGAGTTGTACTTCCTGAAGTATACCTCTCCGCTTATGACGTGAAGCCAATGCAGGTTCTCTTGGCTGTCCAGGAGAAGCTCGGCTCCCTCACCGTTTGGGACGAAGATGTAGGGTTGCGGGACCACCGTCGCAAGTGCACTCACGTTCCCAGGAAGAACCAGAACCGCTCCTAGGATGACAAGGACACAGGTCACGAGGCAGTACAATCTTCTTCTAAGGCCGACCATGGAATCTATCCCTCCCCTTGACTCGCAGGGAAATATCCAAACCCTTCACCACTTTAAGTATTTTCGCCAGTCAAATGCCCGTGTCCTTCCAGGACTGGTTGCAGGCAAGTGCGGTTGGTGGTTTCTGAGTCTGCGGGTGTTTCTCACGTGTAACACTGTGTCCGATATCCATTTATACAGAGCGTCGATTTTAACCTCAGAATGACTGAGGGAAAAAAGGTCCTCATCACAGGCGGTGCTGGATTCATCGGATCCCACCTGGCCGAGAAACTGTGCTCCGACAACGACGTCGTCGTACTCGACAATCTCGACACAGGTTCGCGAGACAACCTCTCAGCCATCAAAGAGGATGTGAGCTTCGTCGAAGGAGATATCCGGGATGGCGAGGCCGTCAAAGATGCTCTCCGTGAGGCAGATCTCGTCTTCCATTGCGCGGCCCAAATCTCGGTGGAGAGAAGTGTCGAGAATCCCGCGGAGACTAATCAGATAAACGTTGAGGGTACGCTGAGAGTTCTCGACCAATGCAGGAAAGAGGACGTGGAGAGATTTGTGTTCGTCTCCTCATCGTCAGTCTATGGTTCCGGCCCGGAGCTCCCAAAGAGAGAGGACATGCAGCCAAATCCCGAGTCTCCATACGCAGAGTCGAAAATCAAGGGAGAGCAGCATTGCCGACAGTTCAACGACTTGCACGGTCTCCCCTGCGTGATATTGAGATGCTTCAACGTTTACGGATCTAGACAGCAGGCATCCTCTCCCTATGCTTCCGTCATTCCCAGGTTTATATCTGCCATTCTCAGGGATCAGAAGCCGATAGTCTTTGGCGATGGAGAACAGACAAGGGATTTCATTTTCGTTGATGATGTCGTGGACGCTCTCTCCCGGGCGGCGGACGTGAAGAACGCAAGAGGAGAAACCATCAACATCGCCTCAGCAAGACCGATATCCATACTGGGCCTCCTGGAAGTCCTCGGCGAGATATTCAATCGTGAAATCGAACCGGAATTTAGGGACGAAAGACCGGGTGACGTAAGGCATTCGGTCGCTGACGTATCCAAGGCGAAGGATATCCTTGGATTCTCACCTCGGGTCGAGCTTGCTGACGGCCTTCGGAGGACCGTCGACCATCTGAGGGCGCTTTCCTGATCCCTGGTACGAAGAGCTTTTATGTGGGTTCTTTTCTACGCCAATCGCAATGATTTCCGTCGTGGTTGGGACTAGGCCCGAGATAATCAAGATGGGTCCTATCATCTTTCAGCTACAGAAGAGGCAGTTGGATTTCAACCTAGTTCACACAGCCCAGCATTACGACGTGGAACTCTCTTCGATTTTCTTTGATGACCTGGGTTTGCCGTCCCCAGATCATGTGCTGGACATTGGGTCAGGTAGCCAGGGAGAACAGACAGGAGAAGCTCTGATTCGGCTTGAGAAGACCTTTGTTGATTGCTCCCCCGGAGTCGTTCTCGTTGAAGGCGACACGAATACGGTCTTGGCGGGGGCTCTGGCGGCGGCAAAACTTGGAATCGATGTGGGCCACATTGAGGCGGGGCTTAGGAGCCACGATCTGAGGATGCCTGAGGAACACAACCGAAGGTTGACAGACCACCTTTCAAGCTATCTCTTCGCCCCGACCAAAGTCGCTGAGGGAAATCTTAAGAAGGAAAACGTCTGGGGTCGCATATGGATAACGGGAAACACCGTCATCGACGCATGTTTGACGTTCATGAAGACCGCTGAGGAGAAGTCGGCCATTTTGGACAGGGTCGAGTTCGACAAGTTCTGCTTGGTGACCGCCCACAGAAAAGAGAACGTGGACGACCCAAAGGTCCTTTCGGACTTCGTGGAGATATTTTGCAGATGCCCTGTGCCAGTCGTGTATCCGATACATCCTAGGACTGTCAAGATGCTGAAGACCTACGACCTGTACGGGAAGCTATCCGAGTCGGAGAACGTGCAACTGTTGCCGCCAATCGGGTACTTGGACTTCCTCCGTCTCATGGGGGATTGCGAATTCATTCTGACCGATTCTGGAGGCATCCAGGAAGAGGCCACCTCTCCAAACACAAGGAAGAAGGTCTTCGTTCTCAGGATTTCAACGGAAAGACCTGAAGCGGTCGAAGCTGGCTACGCGCAAGTTGTCGGAACATCGGCGAAAGACGTCTTGGATGCCGTGACTCGGTTCGTGGACGAAGGAGAGACACCGTCAGGCCCGTCTCCCTACGGCGACGGAAAAGCAGCGGAGAGAATCGTCGACCTACTGGGTGATGTCTGAACTTCGCAGTCCAGCCATCGTGGCCTTTTCATTTCAGCGCTTTCATGAGTTTCGAGTGGATTTCCCTCTTGCGGTCAAGAACGAAGTACCTTGGAGTCTCGATGCCCAGATAATGCTCGAAATGCCGTGCAAAGGGAAATAGGCTTCGTATCCTCTTCTTAATGAGTCTGAACTTGGCGTTGCCGGTTGCCTGGATGCAGGTGCAATCCTCAAGCCTTCGGCACTCTCTTGAGCAACTTCTGTGGCGTCGTGAAATGAGGTATCCTCTTTAGACCGAGAAGATTATCCACCGCCTTGGAGTCCTCCAATCGATATATCAGACCTCTGTACGTCCTCTTCTCGAGCTCCCTCACGAAGTGCACGAGAAGGTGCTGATGCACCGTGAAGACCTTCTTGGAGTACTTGCTTGAATACCTGGGTACGTTCATCCTCTTGAGGGCCGTTGTCCCACACCTGAAGAGGGTCGATAATTCCATTTCCCATCCCCTCCGACGGATGGGCAATAGCCCTCTCCAGATTAGGGATCTCTACAAACCCCTTCCTTCATATCATTCTCTTTTTCTAACCATTCAAATAAACCATTCCACATGTTTAGTCTATGTTCTATGCCAAAGTGTTCAATGGCATATTCTCTTATCTTGTTTGTGTCTTTATTTATCTTGTCCAAATCGAAAATTGCATTGTCAAGAACATAGCCCATATCGCCAATTGCTCCTGGTAAGGAAGGTACATCATTTACGACAACAGGCACACACCCACACATCATACCTTCTATTAGGGTATTTGGCATACCTTCCCACCGAGACAAATTCAAGATAACTTCACTTTCACCAAGGATTTTGGCTACCTCTTCTTCCGTAATTATTGAGTGTACCTTAACATTGTCTGGTACGTGTATGTGTTTTCTCATCATATCGCCGACGCCAACCAAATTAAAAGCCCAGGATGAATTGTATCCTGCTAATCTATTTAAACGGTCAATACCTTTGAGATAAACACGAGTTGTGGTTGTGAGAATAGCAACTAATGATGCTGTTTTTGGTGTTTTCTCTCTTGGTTTAAAAAACTCTTTGTCTATTGATGTCGAGCAAATTATGTTCTTTGGGGGAATTGGTAATTTTGACTCAATGGCTTTCTCCAATAGGTGTTTTGCTACCCATACAGCCACATTGGATTTGCTCAAAGCCCTGTGTATTAATCTTCGCTGTTTGGGATTACCACCCAATTTCTCTTGGGTTAAGACTTCACTACCTGCCATGATAACAATAAGCGGAGTGCATATTGTCTTGGGTAATAATGTCCACCAACCAGCATCCCAACCACCCCAAAAAATCACTGGTGTCTTTCTGTCCAACAACTTGGAAATTATGCTTGGGTAAAATTCCAATGGTGTTTTAATGCGGTAGAAGTCAACATCATGTCCTAATTTTCGAATGAGTTCGACATCTCGGTTGACGAACACACCCATGTCTTTTGATGTGATGACAATTACCTTCATTTTTCACCCTTTATGATTGTCAGGTTGTAGACTGCTTTGTGCAATCGTTCGAGAGGCTGGTTCCATGCACCCTTTTGAGGTAATGGGATGCACCGAACTAGTCCGAGAGGTAAAGAGTGGAGGAGATATAAAGAAGTAGAAGTTCCGTGGGCGAGCTACGACGAATACAGACTGAATGAGTGCTCCAGGATACTAGACCTGACCAATCTTTTCGGTGAAATGGACAGGCCCGTACGGAGGAGGGAGTTCAGAGTATCCAGTCTTGCAGTGCTGTTGCTGTTCAAGATACTCTTCAATCTCTCCTACAGGACGATAGCGAGCGCCAACAAGGATTTGGGAATGTACAAAGCACTGGGAATGAAGAGAGCACCGTGCTACAAGACCATACAGAACACCATGAGACACCTGACCGCGAGAGGGCTCGAGAGAGTGAGCAGGAGACTGCCTCCCGAGAGCACGGAACTGGCATCCGTGGATGCCAGCGGCATGAAGACCACGAGACGGGGAGCATGGGTCATCGTCCGGTTCAGGAGGCGTGAGAGGTGGAGGGACTTCAAGAAGGTCCACATATTCGTGGACCTCGTCTCCAAGAAGATAATACACTGTCTCGTCACGAAGGGAACGAGCTCCGATCATCCTCAGTTGAGGAGGATACTCAGGAGGTGCAGGTGGTCCGTCATCACCTCCAGGGCGTGCAGTCGCATTCCCTCCTTCTTGGCGATGCTCTCGATCAGGTTTCTCAGGCATCGGGCGATGTCCTCCCGCGCGAAGGCCCTGCGTCGGTACTTGGGCACCAATATTATGTGATAGGACGTCTGTCCATAAGCGTGGCTATAGCTGCTTAGCATTTGGTCACTTCCTGGGCACCCCGAACGGGGTCTGCAGCGAGACCTGGGGTGCATAGACCCTATTTCTTTGCAGACAAAAAAGCAGCGTGCAATAGAGCTCGAAAAACCTCACGTGGTAAGCGCTTGGTCTGAGACCCTCTGGGACTTTGACCTCAAGGATTCCATTCATCTTCGGGATTCTATGGAACTCCATCATCGTTTCTTCCCAGTTCCAGAGATGTTCCAGGACCGAAAAGCAGGTGATGTGATCGAAGGTCTCATCCTTGAAAGGTAGCGGTTTGGCTAGGTCAATCACCACGTCTACACCTTATGCTTCCATCAGATCCGCGTTCACCCAGTCCTCTCGAATGTCACCTCCGTAACCAGCGTTGAGCTTCATTTCCTCGGTGCCTTCCACATTCGCTCGAGATTCCACCATGATGTCAGCTCCTGCCAACGGTCGGGACTTCTCCTCACCGATATTCTACATTCAATCAAGAAAGAGGACGCTGAGTACGTGTACTCCAACTACTTCCACGAATCCGATCCTAGAGATGGTCCTTCCACAATCTTGCTCAGGAATCTGGACGAGTAGACTAATGACTCTGTTCGACATTTACGCAATCACAATGTTTTTATACCCATATTCTATTCACTGCTTGTCCGACGATTTGTCGGACCAATAGAAGGGAAAAATGGGGTGCAGCATCGACAGACTAGCTAGCCATATCATGCGTTTTTCCCCGGCAGGTGATACGCTTGTATCTCAAGGAAATACAGCTGGAGAACTTCAAGTCCTTCAAGCGGATGAGGATTCCACTTCTGAAGGGCTATTCAACGGTGACAGGTCCGAACGGAAGCGGGAAGTCGAACATCGCGGACGCGATTCTCTTTGTGCTCGGGCCCAGAAGCTCAAGGGTGATCCGAGCGGGAAAGCTGACCGACCTCATCTTCAACGGAGGGAAGTCCAAGCGGCCCGCCAAGTACACGAGGGTGTCATTGATATTCGACAACGAGGACAGGTTATTCCCGGTCGACACAGACGAGGTGAAGCTGACGAGATACGTGAACCGCTCACCTTCCGTGGAGGGAGGCTACAACTCGTATTTCTACATCAACGACAGGCGGTCCAAACTCTCCGAGTTCGATTCCTTGCTCGCACACGCCAGGATAAGCGCGGACGGCTACAACATAGTGCAGCAAGGGGATGTCGCCAACATCGTTCAGATGGGCAATGTAGAGAGAAGGAAAATCCTGGACTCCATGGCTGGCATCTCGGAATACGACGAGGACATAGAGAAGGCCGACAGGAAGAGAACAGGCGTCGAGGAGAACGTGTCAAGGATTGAGATAATACTCGATGAGATAAAGAGACAGATCCGCCAGCTCGGAAGGGACAGATCAGGCGCCCTCAAGCACAAGGAAATCAAGGACAGAATGGACCTCGCCAACAAGCAGATAATCTACAAGAACAAGGAGATGCTCGAGCATCAGGTCATCGGAACGCTGAAGCAAATCGAGAAGTTCGAGTCGGAGAAGGAGAACCTGCGGAAGAGGAGGCAGGAGCTCTCTCAGCTGCTGGAAGAGGCCAAGCGGGAGCTGGAGGACTTCGAGAACAAGATGGTCGAGAAGGGCGGGGACGAAGTTAGGAAGCTCAAGCAGAGCATCGACGA
>JAGMCJ010000049.1 GCA_023129265.1 Thermoplasmata archaeon
AAGGAAGAGATGAAGAAGGTCGAGGGAGAGCTGGAGAAGCTCGCGGAAGCGTTCCAGGGAACCGAGAAGAGACTGCGCTCGAAGGAGAAGGAGCTGAAGAAGAGGAGCGAGCGGATTGAGGAGACAGAGCAGGCGGTGACCAAGTCCGATGCGAGTGCGCTGAAGTTGCAGAAGAAGATCATTTCGATGAACAAGAAGGTGCAGGACGCGGAGGAGGAACTCCACAAGGTCAAGCTACAGGATGACAGGCTGGAGGCGATGATCGAGCGGAAGAACGAGGAGATTGCCCAGCTGGAGGAGTCCAAGAAGACGGCGGATTTCGAGCTCAAGGACTCCACTTGGCAGCTCAAGGAGGCGAACAAGAGCGAGAGAACGAAGACCAAGAACCTCGACAGGCTGCACAACGAGCTGGACAGGCTCAGGAAGGATGAGCGGGAACTTGTCCAGAAGGAGACGGAACTAGAGGACGCTGTCAGGAGGCTCACGAGGGACTACAACCAGCTCAAGGCAGAGGCCCAAGCCGCGGAGGACGTGCAAAGGGGTTACACGAGAGCTGTCAGGGCCGTCCTGGAGAGCCGAGACAAGGGGAAAATCAAGGGAATCCACGGCACCGTTGCTCAGCTCGCGAAGGTCGATCCGAAGTACGAGGTCGCGCTAAACGTAGCGGCGGGAGCGAGAATGCAGGCCATCGTCGTGGAGAATGACTCCGTTGCCGCGAAGGCCATAGAGTTCCTGAAATCCAAGCGAATCGGGCGGGCAATCTTCCTGCCCCTGAACAAGATGGTGACGAAGAGGCCCCGCGGTAAGGCGCTCCTGGCTTCGAAGGACTCCCTCGGCTTTGCCATCAACCTCGTGGAATTCAATCAGAAATACGAGGCGGCGTTCTCGTATGTGTTCGGGGACACGGTCATAATGGAGAACCTCGGGGCTGCCAGGAAATCGATGGGAGGCGTCAGGATCACGACACTTGACGGAGAGCTGATAGAGGCGAGCGGGGCCATGATCGGCGGACAGCTCGAGCGGGCCATCATCAAGTTCGGGTCACCGGCCAAGGGTGAGATTGACAAGATATCGAAGGATCTCCGAAGAGCCACGCAGAAGGCGGACGAGACGAGGAAGGAGATCAGAGCGATTAGGGACCAGATCAAGACCGCGGAAGATGAGCTCAGCGTTGCGAGAGAAGGGTCGGAGTCGTCCACGTTCAAGCTGTCCACGCTGAAGGCCAAGATCAAGGAGTTCAGGAAGAAGTCCAAGTCCCTAGCGGAGAAGGTCGAGGAGGTCCTTTCAGACCTGGAGGAGCTGAGCAACAACAGGACAAGGATCGCCAAGGAGATCTCCGACCTGCGAAAGGCCATCAGATCCGCGAAGGACGACAGGGAGGGCGTGAAGAGGAGGCTTGAGAAGTCCACGCCGGAGGCCCTCTCCAAGGAGCTAAGGGCTCTCGAGAAGGAGAGGAGCGGTCTCCGAGAGGAGATCAATGCCCACGAGTCGAAGAGGGAGACCGTCAAAACGCAGACCATAGTGATTGAGGACAGAAAGAAGGAGATGACGGAGAGGCTCGAGTCAATGGAGACGTTCATCGAGGAGAACTCCCGCAAGTCAAAGGAGATGGAGAAGAAGAAGAGAGAGTCCAAGGAGAAGCTCCTTGCCCTGGAGAAGGTCGAGCAGTCGATGGGAGAAGAGCTGAAGGAGATCCGGGACCGCCGGGACGAGGCCTACAAGGAGAAGACGAGGCTCGAGAACGAGATTGACAAGGTCATCCACAGGATGGACACGAAGGAGGACTTCCTTCTCGGGCTCCAGCGCGAGTTGGACGTCGGCAAGCAGAACCTCGACGAGGCGGAGAAGGCCCTTGAGGGATATGAGATTGAGAGCACGGACGACCTCCCGTCAGCCAACGAGCTCAAGAGGACGGTCGAGGAGTGCCAGAAGTCTATCGATGCCCTGGGTCCCGTCAACATGAGGGCCCTCGAGGACTACGATAGGCAGAAGAGCAGACACCAGGAGCTGAAGGACGA
>JAGMCJ010000005.1 GCA_023129265.1 Thermoplasmata archaeon
GCTAGGATAATTTTGTCCCAAAGCCTCGGAGACGAAAACCTTTATCTACAATCTATCCTTCTCATTTCTGAGCCTTCAGGAGGAAGCCAGCGGCGAAACTCGTGAAGATGCAAAGGTTGAGGGTCCGATGGTAGACGTCGAGGCGATCGAGAAGATTTTGGACGAATTGAAAGGTCTCGAAGGCATCTCCAGCCTGATTCTTGTCTCACGCACGGGCGTGCACATCGCGGGGGACCTTCCGGAGGGTGCGCACGTGGAGACGTTCGTCGCCATGTTCGCCATCCTTCTCGGTGCCGCCGAGACTGCAACTTCCGAGCTGAACGAGCATCTCAGGAGCATCGGGATCTGCTTGGAGACCACGAAGGTGATGGTCGTCAGCGACGGGCCGAAGGCACTGTACGTCGTTATCACCTCCAGGGATACCGACGAGGACAAAATAATCGATGAGCTGAACAAGAGGAACGAGGAGCTTCAGCAGTACCTCTAGATCTTCTTCATGCCTCTTTTCATCCACTTTGTGACCGATGAGTAGACGTACTCCAGTGTCCCGCGCATTCGCCTGCTCTCCCCGTCAACGGTCGTCCTGCGCTTCACGATCTCCTCGATCACGTCGTCCTCGCTGGCGGGGTTGCCCTTGAACAGCGTGTACGCCTTTCCGATCTCACCGAGGGCGTGGGCGTCCGTGCCTCCCGTGTGGCCGAGGCGGAGCCTGTCCGCGAGCCTCCTGGACCTCTTGTTGTTCCTGGCAGTGCAGCGGGCGTTCTGGACCTCGACCGCCGCGAAGCTCTCCGCGGTGACGGATTTCCCGCCGATTCCGGACCAGAATCTGTGCGGGTGCGGTGCGACCGGTATCCCGCCAAGGTCTCTGATCTTCTCCGCTGTCTCCTCAATCGTCAAGCGTGGCGGTATTAGCTCATCCACGCCGTAGGCGACGATGTGACCCGTCTCGGTCGACACTTCGACGCCCCTGACGACCAGGAAGTCGTCGAACCCCTTGCACATCTCATAGGCCCTCAGAGACCCGCGGATCTCGTTGTGGTCCAGGATGGCGATCCCATCCAGCCCCATCTTTCTGGCGTAGGTCACGATGTCCTTGGGCTTCTCACTGCCGTCCGATGAGAACGCAGAGTGTATGTGTAGGTCCATCTTCATCCGGATCACTTGACCTGAGATCCCGCTGGAACGTCCCTGTGCAGTGTGACGGGCCTCCCTTCTGCCTTGAGCGGAACGGTTCTCTCCTTGTCGAGGACAACTGCGGTCTTCTTCCCCTCCTCTCCCTCAGCAACGACGATCTTGAGCTTCTTGAAGTCCTCGAACGAGATGACCGGAAGGCCCTTGCTCCCCAGAACCTGGGTTCCGGGGGCGGATCCAGCCGCGAGGAGAACGGACACGACCTCCTTGTCCTCGGCGGCCATCAGCATCCCGTTGGATTCCACGCCCCTGAGCTTGGCGGGTTGAAGGTTGCAGAGTATGACCAGGTCCTTTCCCATGAGCTCTTCGCTCGTGTAGTAGCCCTTCAGGCCAGCAACCATCTGCCTCTTCTCGTCGCCCAAGTCCACGGACATTACGTACAGCTTCTCCGCCTCCGGATGGTCCTCGATCGAGACGACCTTCCCGACCCTTACGTCGAGGAGCGTCTCCACAGACACTTCCTCCTCTGGAACCTCGATTTTCTTGAAGAGCGGCGAGGGCTTCCCGATCTTCTGGCCCGCCTCTATGTCGCTCAGCGCCTCCTCCCAGCTCTGGCTGTGCACGTCCGATTCGTACCCGAGCATGCTCCACAGTCGGGCCGAGGAGAACGGAAGGAACGGGGCCGAGAGCACGCAGAGGGCCTTCACTATCCTCAGGGCGACGTGCAGTGACGTCCCGCACGCTTCCTTGTCCACCTTCACGAGGGTCCACGGACCGACGGCGTCGAAGTACTGGTTCCCGGACCGCGCAAGGGACATTATCTTCTTCATCGAGTCCTTCAACCTGACCCGCTCGAGGTTCTCGTCCACCTCCTTCCACGTCCGCTCGATCCTCTCCAAAGCCTCGTCGTCCCTCGTGGTCATCTTGACGACTGGGGGGACCTCTCCGAAGTGCTTGTTGACGAACGTCAGCACCCTGTGCGCGAAGTTCCCGTACGTCGCCAGCAGCTCGGTGTTGTTCCTCGTGACGAAGTCCTTCCACGTGAAGTCCGAATCCCTGTTCTCCGGCATATTGATTGTAAGGTAATACCTCAGCGCGTCCGCGGGGAAGTTGTCCAAGATCTTGTCGATCTCAAGCGTCACACCCTTGGACTTCGAGAACTGCGCGCCCTCGAGCCTCATGAACTCGTTCGCGGGGACGTCATAGGGCAGGTTCAGGTTCCCGCGGGCCATCAGGACCGCTGGCCAGAAGATCGTGTGGAAGGGTATGTTGTCCTTCCCCAGGAAGTAGTAGTGCCTGGTTTCCGGATTCTGCCAGTATTCCTTCCACGCGTCGGGGTCCCCTTGCCTCCTCGCCCACTCCACGGCCATGGAGAAGTATCCCATGAAGGCCTCGAACCAGACATACACCATCTTGTCCTCGTGACCCTCGATCGGGACCGGTATCCCCCATTTGATGTCCCTCGAGACGGGTCTGTCCACAAGCCCGTTCTCCAGCCAGTTCCTAGTGAAATTCAGAACGTTGGGCCTCCAATGGGTCTTGTCCCTGATGTACTCCTTCAGCTGGTCCTCGAAGGCCGTGAGCCTGAAGAAGAGATGGCTGCGTGCCTTCATCTCCGGAGCCCCTTTGCAGAACACGCAGTACCGATCAACGAGGTCCTCGGGGTCGAGAATCTTCCCGCACTCATCGCACTGATCCCCTCTGGCGCCCACGTGACCGCAGTGCGGGCAGGTCCCTTCCACGTACCTGTCCGGGAGGTAGCGGTTGCAGTTCTCGCAGAAGGGCAGGGTCATCTCACTCTCGTAGATGTGCCCCTTCTCCCATAAGTCCAGCATGAAGTCCTTGACCACCTTGAAGTGGGTCGGATGCTCCGTGTTCAGGAAAAGGTCGAAGCTCAGGCCAAACCTCTCGAGGCTCCTCGTGTTGATCTCGTGGAAGCGATTCGCTATCACCTCGGGCTCCACTCCCTCTTCTTCCGCGCGGACTGTGGTGGGCGTTCCGTGCATGTCCGAACCGGAGACCATCAGGACATCGTTTCCCTTCATCCTGTGATATCTAGCGAATATGTCGGGCGGGAGATAGCACCCCGCCATTCCTCCGACGTGAATGACGCCGTTAGCATATGGCCAAGCGACGCCGATGAATATCCTTGCCACATCTCGCCGATAATGGTCATAGGATTTAAAACTGAGGTCAGGTTCATAGGAAAGGATAATATCTGGAAAGGCTATCGGGCGAAAGGGTCGATGACATGGACATTGAGAAGATAAGGGCCGACTTGGAAGCCTTCAATGAGAAGGAAGACGAAGAGTACTACATGAACTGGTCAGGGCAGAAGGACGACATGGACATTACATCTATCTTCAAGGAATACGAGCACCTCTTCACCATGGACACGGTCAAGTTCCTGAAGTCCGAGGCCCAGGATGCGAGCGGGGAGGACGAGAGAAGGCTCAAGCAGCTGTACGCGGCATCTTCCGGCGGCTTCCTTCAGAACGCCGTGAAGGAGCTCACCGACAAGAAGGAGCAGATGGAAGCCACCAAGGTGATCAAGGTCGGGGACGAGGAGATGCCCTATCGCTTCTCCGTGGTCAAGATGCTCAATTCCGACGACCGGGACTACCGTCAGGCGATCTTCGATTCCAGAAACCAGGTCCTCGATGAGCTGAACCCGATCCTCAAGGGAAGGGTGGAGGAGTTCCATCGTCTCGCGATCAGCCTGGGTTACCCCACGTACATGGAGTTCATAAGGGACATCAGGAGCTTGGACCTCGAGTCCTTGATGGACAGCGTGAACGTCGTGATATCACAGACCTCGAACCTCTACAAGGAGAAGATGGAGGAGCTTCTCTCACCGATTGGAGTGCCGCTCGCCGAGGCCGAGAAGCACGATATCGCTTACCTACTCAGAGCGAAGGAGTTCGACCCGTACTTCAAGAAGGAGGAGGCCGTCCCTGCGCTCAAGCGGACGCTCCTCGGTATCGGAATAGACCTGGACGAGCAGCCCAACATCCATCTGGATACGGAAGAGAGGGAGAAGAAATCCCCCAGGGCGTTCTGCGCTCCGATCAAGATCCCGCAGAAGATCATGCTCGTTATCATGCCCCAGGGAGGCGTTCAGGACTTCCAGGCGCTCTTCCACGAGGCGGGACACGCGGAGCATCACGGCTTCGTCGAAGAGGACTGCTTCGTGGAGTACAAATGGCTGGGCGACAAGTCCGTCTCCGAGACGTACGCCTTCCTGTTGGAGTATCTCACCATCGACAGGAACTGGCTGAAGAAACACATCCAGATGGACGATTACTCGTCCTATCTCCAGTTCGGATACCTCACGAAGCTGTTCTTCTTGAGGCGGTACGGAGCGAAGCTGAAGTACGAGATGCAGATCCACAGCAAGGGGCTGCCCGGCATGGACGACGTCTACGCCAAGACCCTCGAGGAGA
>JAGMCJ010000050.1 GCA_023129265.1 Thermoplasmata archaeon
GTCTCGAGCCGGGTCTCTCATGAAAAAGGGATACGTTCAGGCGGAGGTCCTGACGCCACAGATCGACGTGGACAGGTGCATCGGGTGCGGAATATGTGAATCGGTCTGTCCCTACAAGGCAATAGTTGTGAAGAGAGGGGACAGGGGCCTCAAGGCAGAGGTCATTCCCGCGGCGTGCAAGGGATGCGGCACGTGCGGAGCGTCGTGCCCCACGAAGGCGATAGTGATGAGCAACTATACTGACGAGCAGCTGACCGTTGAGGGAATCTCTAGCCTCAGGGAGGTGCCTGTTTGAGCTCTGCTGGAGATACCGTGAAACCGGTCGACGACATGAGAAACGCATGGATCTACGGTAGGCATATATCCACTCTGCCCAGGTGGGCCCGTCTTCAGGAAGAGTCGATCACGAATGCGGAAGCGGGTCTTCCAGATATCGACGCTGACACAAGGAGAAGAATCATACGGCAGCTTCTCCTCACGCTCAGATGCCACACTTGCGAGAGGAAGCTCACTGACCAGTGCAACTTCTCCATTTGTGTAAGGGGACTCATGTCCCAAGTGGTCCAGACGGGGTGATTTGAATGGCAGACTTCGAACCCAAGATCGTTGGCTTTCTGTGCAACTGGTGCTCCTATGCGGGTGCCGATCTCGCGGGAGTGAGCAGGTTCCAGTATCCGACGAACGTCAGGGTCATACGTGTGATGTGCTCGGCCAGGGTGGACCCGTCAATCATCATGGAGATGTTCCTCCAAGGCGCGGACGGTGTCTTCGTTGGCGGATGTCACCTGGGCGACTGTCACTACATAACGGGAAACTACTACACTGAGAAGAGAATGAAACTGGTCCGCAAGCTTCTCGAGAGGGCTGGAATGAGCCGTCAGAGATTCAGGCTCGAGTGGGTTTCCGCCTCGGAGGGCGTTAGGTTCGCGGGCATCATGAAGGACTTCGCCGAGCTCATAAAGGAAATCGGACCCAGCCCTGTTGCTGGGGACAATCCAGACATGGCGAAGATGGAATCTCTTTTCATCGCGAAGAACATCCTGGAGGACTTCCGGCTCAGGGCACTCATAAACAAGCAGGTGCAGTTCATCGAGAGCGGGAATGTGTACGGGGAGAAGCTCGCTGAGGAGGAGCTGGACAAGATTCTGTACGACGCTCTTAGCGTGGAGTTCGACAGAGCAGTGATTCTGTGGAAGACAAAGGAAGAGCCCCTTTCCGTGAAGTCGATCTCAGAGGCCACGAACATCCCTCCGGGTAGGGTTCTGAACGAGATAGCCAATCTCAGAAGACGCGACCTGATCAAGCTTGATCGAATCGAGGGGCAGTCCCCTCTGTACATTTCACAAGGATTTGAGGTGTGACGGCGATGGTAGAGAAAGTTGGCGCAGTTCTGGTCGTCGGAGGCGGGATTGCGGGAATGCAGGCTTCCCTTGACCTTGCGGATAGTGGCTACAAGGTGTATCTGCTCGACAAGTCACCGAACATCGGGGGAGCGATGGCCCAATTGGACAAGACGTTCCCCACGAATGACTGTGCCATGTGTATCATGGCGCCCAAGCTTGTCGAGACTGGACGACACCGCAACATAGAGCTCCTGACGGGTGCAAGTCTGGAAGCAGTCCAAGGTTCGCCTGGGAACTTCCTCGTGACCATAAAGAAGACGGCAAGAAAAGTGGACGAGACCAGGTGCACAGGCTGCGGGATGTGCACGCATTTCTGCCCGGTTGAGGTGCCAGACGAATACAACATGGGACTGGTGACCCGCAAGGCCATCTATGTCAAGTATCCGCAGGCGGTTCCAGCCGTGGTTTCGATCGACCTGGAACACTGCATAGGCTGCGGAATCTGCGAAGGACAGTGCGAAGCTGAGGCAATCGTGTACGACCAGGAAGAGCAGATGATGGACATCGAGGTGGGCTCCATCGTTGTGGCTCCTGGATTCAATCTGTTCGACCTCGCCAGGAAACCTCAGTACGGCTATGGGGTGTACCCGAACGTCCTCTCATCCCTGGAACTCGAGAGAATGCTGAGCGCTACTGGTCCTCACGCGGGGATGGTTCTGAGGCCCTCGGATGGGGAGCTTCCGAGGAATATGGCATTCATACAGTGTGTCGGTTCCAGGGACAAGCAGACTGGCAACACCTATTGCTCCTCGGTTTGCTGCATGTTCAGCATAAAGGAGGCCATAATAGCCAAGGAGCACACTCCCGGGCTGGAAGCACACATCTTCTTCATGGACATGCGGGCCTACGGAAAGGAGTTCGATGAGTACTACTCTCGAGCTGAAGAAGAGCACGGTGTCAAGTTCACGAGAGGCAACAGGATATCCATGGTCGAGGAAGACCCGGTGACTCACAATCTCTTCATTACATATGTGGACGGGGCAGAGCTGAAGGTCGAGGAATTCGACATTGTCGTTCTCTCTGTGGGAACGGAAGCGCCCGTGGATACCGACAAACTGAGACAAGTCCTCGGGATAGATCTCAACACACACAGCTTTTGCGAGACAAGCATCTTCGACCCCCTGTCTACGACAAAGCCCGGAATATATGTCTGCGGGGCGTTCAGTTCCCCGAAGGACATCCCGGACAGCGTCGCTCAGGCGAGCGGTGCCGCGGCCTTGGCATCCAGCCACATTTCGACGGAGAGAAACAAGCTCGTCGAGATAAGAGAGTTCCCGCCAGAGAAGGACATCAGCGGTGAGGATTCCAAGATCGGCGTTTTCATCTGCCATTGCGGAATCAACATCGGGGGCGTCGTTGACGTGCCCGCAGTTGTCGAGTATGCGAAGACTCTTCCGAATGTCACCTACGCAGAGGACAATCTGTACACGTGCTCTCAGGACACTCAGAGCAAGATAGTGGAGACAATAAAGGAGCACGACCTCAACAGGGTCATCGTCGCTTCCTGCACTCCGAGAACGCACGCTCCTCTGTTCATGAATACGATCAGAGATGCCGGGCTCAATCCATATCTCTTCGAGATGGCGAATATCCGTGAGCACTGCTCTTGGGTGCATTCTAAGGAACCGGAAAAGGCAACGCAGAAGGCGAAGGACCTCGTGAGGATGGCCGTCGCCAAGGCGGCGCTCCTCGAGCCAATCCCTCCAATCAAGATATCCATTGGGAAATCGGCTCTCATCATCGGTGGCGGCATCACGGGGATGACCGCCGCTTTGGGAATCGCAGACCAAGGGTTCGACGCATATCTCGTGGAGAAGAAGGACGAGCTGGGAGGGATAACCCGAAGGATACACTTCGCTCTCACGGGAGAGGACGTGCAGGCCAGGATGAACGAGTTGATTGACAAGGTGAAGAGCAACGAACGGGTTCACGTCTACACAGGAGCCAAGATTAAAGACATCGAAGGGTTCGTAGGCAGCTTCATTACAACGCTGGAGCACGAGGGCGAGGAGAAGCAGATCAGGCACGGTGTCGTCCTCGTCGCGACCGGAGGAGCTGAGTTGAAGCCCGATGAGTACCTCTATGGAAAGGACCCGCGGGTTGTCACGCAACTTGAATATGAGGACATGCTCGCGAACGGAGGCTTGAAGGAGGACACGAAGAGCGTAGCCATGATACAGTGCGTGGGCTCACGGAACGAGGAGAGACCTTACTGCAGCCGCATATGCTGCACCGAGACCATCAAGAACGCGTTGAAGACAAAGGAAATGATGCCAGATGCCAATGTCTACGTCTTCCACAGGGACATGAGGACATACGGATTCAGGGAGGACTACTATCTGGAGGCTGCCGAGAAAGGGGTCGTCTTTGTCAGGTACTATCCCGAGAATCCTCCGAAGCTGACCGTCAACGACGGGAAACTGGACCTCATCGCGAAGGACCCCTTCTTGGACGAGGAGATAGTCGTCAACCCCGACGTGGTCATGCTGGCGGTCGCGACACTGCCGAACGCAGACAATGAGGAGCTTTCCACATTCCTGAAGATACCGCTCAGCAAGGACAAGTTCTTCCTTGAAGCGCACGTGAAGCTCAGGCCCGTTGACTTCGCTACTGAAGGCGTGTTCCTGTGCGGCCTGGCCCATTCACCCAAGTTCGTCGAGGAATGCCTTGCCCAGGCGAGCGCGGCGGTTTCAAGGGCCACGACGATTCTTGCGCAGGACGAGCTGGAGCTTGAGGCGACGAAGTCATTCGTGGTCGATGAGAAATGCGACGGGTGCGCCTACTGTGTGGACCCGTGCCCGTATGACGCGATAACGCTCATCGAATACATGAGGGACGGAACGGTGAAGAAGACCGTGGATGTCGATGAAACGGCCTGCAAGGGCTGTGGCGTATGCCAGGCCACGTGTCCGAAAGATGGAATCTTCGTTCGCGGATTCACTCTTGGTCAGATTAATGCTATGATTGAAGCGGCGTTGGAGGTGGCCTGAGATGGAGGAAGAGGAGTACGAACCGCTCGTAATCGCTTTCTGTTGCAACTGGTGCTCGTACGCGGGTGCCGATCTGGCGGGGGTCAGTCGATTCCAGTACCCGCCGAACATTCGCGTGATAAGGACGATGTGCTCAGGCATGGTGCACCCGAATCTTGTCATGGATGCGCTAACGAAGGGCGCGGACGGGGTCATCATCTGCGGATGCCACATAGGCGACTGCCACTATCTTGAGGGCAATGTCATTACCGAAAAGCGAGCCGATGCGATCGAGCTGATGCTCGAGGACTTTGGTCTGGAACCGGAGCGATTCCGCCTAGAATGGATATCCGCTTCCGAGGGCGACAAGTTCGCCAGAGTCATGAATGAGATGGTGGAAGCGGTGAAGGCTCTGGGACCGAGTCCCTACAAGATGTGATGAATCAGCTCGTGAGCGTCTTTATCAGCTCGCCCTCGCAATCGTAAATCAGCAGCTTCACCGGGATCGTCCCGTCGAGGTTGTGAGTGGAGCAGCTCAAGCACGGGTCGTAGGCTCTGATCGCCATTTCCAGCCTGTTGAGAATCCCCTGGTCATACTTGCCATCCTTGATGAGGTCTATTGCCGTCCTCTTCACGGACATGTTGATCGGGGCATTGTTGTGCGTCGTTCCGACGATCAGGTTGACATCCGTGATCATGCCCTTCTCATCTGTCTCGTATTCATGGATGAGCGTTCCTCGGGGTGCTTCCACACAGCCGATTGCTCTCGCTGCCCTCGGTTCGACCTTCTTCCTCGTGTCCGTGCTTGTGATCTCCGGATCGTTGAGCAGGTCGACAACGTGCTCTGCGTTGTAGAGGAGCTCAATGAGTCGTGCCCAGTTGTACAGCAGTGTCTGCTGGGCGGGCCTCCCGAACTCCTTTCGGAAGTACTCCAGTTCTGCCTGTGCGAGCGGCGTTGAGATCTTGTCGACTACATTCATCCTCGCGAGCGTGTTCGTCCTGTATACGCCGACGGGGTTGTCCAGGTCCATGTCGAGCTTGCCTGCCTTCTTCATGTACGGGAACTTCAGGTAGGTCCAGGGCTCGACGTGCTCAGCTATGTAGTCGGTGTACTGATCGTATGCGAAGTCCTCGTAGCTCCCGTCCGGCTGCATCATCCTGAGCTTGCCATCGTACAGGTCCATCGTCCCGTCATCGGTGACGGTTCCGAGGAACCCCGTTTTGATGACTCCAAGGGTCTGAACGGTGTCGAGGTACTTCGGGAACAGGTCTTCCTTCGCGAACTTGATCGAGAACTTGGCCAGGTCAAGGACCTCCTCTGCCATCTTCTTGAGATCCTCTTTCTCGCCCTCGAGCAGAGGCTTGCTGAAACCGCCTGGGACTGCCGCCGTGGGGTGAATGGACTTTCCGGCCAGAACCTCAAGCATCTTGCCGGCGAGGTGTCGCACCCTCACGACTTTCCTGCCAAGCTCCGGATTGGCCTTGGCGATCCCTATCACATTCCGGACCGAGTAGTCCGCATCCGGTCCCATGACGAAGTCCGGAGCCGCGAGGAAATAGAAATGGAGTATGTGCTCCTCGCAGAATGCAATGCTGTTGCACAACTCCCTCAGCTTCTTACCGGCACTGGGGATCTCAACGCCAAACAGGTCATCCGTCGTCTTTGCCGACGCGAGATGGTGTGACCATGGGCACACACCACATATCCGAGTTGTGATTCTCGGCATCTCCTCGGCGGGTCGTCCGATGCAGAACTTCTCAAAGCCACGGGTCTCCACGACCTGCACGAGGCTTTCGGCGACGTTTCCTGCGTCGTCCAGCTGAACGGTTATCTTCGCGTGTCCCTCGATTCTCGTCACAGGTTGGATTGTTATTGTCTTTCCCATCTCCTCACCTCCTCTTTGGCAGCGGTCTCAAACGACCCTGCGCCCCCGCGAAGCGGTTGAAGGTCGCAGCGCGATCCTCGATCTCTCTCGGATTCAGCCCAATGCTGGAGAGCGCGCCCATCATGTCAACCATGGGATTGGCCTTCTCCCGCATAGGACCGAAGCATCCTCTGCAAGGAGTGTATGCCTTTATGCATCGTGGGGCGTCCGAGGATCCGATACAGCCGGCCCTCGTGGCCGGTCCCTGACACAGATAGCCCTGCTCCATGAAGCATCGGACGGTGTCCAGCGGCTGACCAGGTGTGTATTCAACGGCCTCCAACGGCCTCTTCAGAGTGGTCACCGACTTCTTCTCCCTAATCAGCGGGCATGTATCGCAGACGCTCTTCTCTGGTAGCGCGTAGGGCTTTCCCTCGATAAGCGCCGTAAGCGCCTCCTGCACCATCTCGGGTGTTGTCGGACAACCCGGGAGCGTGAGGTCAATCTTCACGAGTTCGCTCAGCGCATACACTCTATCCGTCAACGGGGGAATGCCCTGATTGGGAGTGTCTGCCGGCTCCGTGGTCTTGGTCTCTCTGAAGATCATATCATACGTTTCTTCCAGTGGATACATGTTCGAGAGTGCGGGAATACCGCCGAAGGCTGCACACGTGCCCAGCGCAATCAGTGTCTTGCACTTATTCCGCATCTCCTGCAAGATCTCCTTGTGCTCCTCGGTCCTCACACTTCCAGATATGAGGCCGACGTCGGCTTCAGGTATCTCGAGCTTGTCCTTCTCTCCCTCTTGTCCGTAGTACTTATGGTCCATAAGGACAGGCATGTGGACGAACTCCACCTGCTCCAGTATATCCAGCAGAGGCTCACCTATGTCTAGAATCGTCACCTCACATCCGCCACAAATCGCAAACCATTCTTCGGCAATTTTCAGCATATTTCTACCCCCGCTCCTCAAACTATGGGTCTTTCGGGAATATGCATCTTTGTATAAATAGCTAATGCGATGCGAGTGAATATCGAATCCAGAACGCCTTTTTTCCGTGAGTGAGTGACGATACGCGGTGGGAGCCCAACGAATCACGTTGCCCACCGCGGAGCATCGACCGTCCCACGCCGGGCCCTTAGGAATCGACTGATGACCGACCGCGCCTTCGAAAACTGTAATCTAGTAGGAGTCGAATCACCTTCCCGTGGAAACGGCACCTGAGTGGTACGGGAAGAGGGTCCTCGTGCTCGGCTGCGGGAACATCCTATTCGGGGACGATGGATTTGGCCCAGCGGTTATCGACCACCTCAAGGCCAATTTCGAGATACCAGAGGATGTGTATGCTGAAGACATGGGGACAAGCGTGAGAGATCTCCTGTTCACCTTGCTTCTCGGAGAGAAGAAGCCCGAACGGATCATAGTAGTTGATTCCATGGATGTCGGAAGAGAGCCGGGTGAGGTCTTTCGGACGACAGCGGACTGTCTTCCCGTCGAGAAGATCGACGACTTCTCGATGCACCAGGGGCCCACGTCGAATCTCCTGAAGGAACTCAAGGAGCAGGCGGGAGTCGATGTCGTGCTGGTGTCCTGCCAGGTGGAGAGCATTCCCAAGGAGATCTCCTCCGGTCTTTCGGAGCCCGTTAAGAGGGCCGTCCCAAAGGCAGCTGAGGAGGTCACGAGAGCCATCCGTGGCGAGAACCATAGCAACTAAATACCTTGGTTGAATTGAAGGTCGCGTATGCCCGAGACTTCCCTTAATTTCGAGGGCCGGAAATTCATGTGGGACGGTCAAGAGTACGAAACAGAGGATGATGCCAAGAAGGTTTCCCAAGGCTACGAGGACGACGGCTTCGACGTGAGATTGGTCAGCGAGGAGGGCAAGCACCTCGTCTACACGAGACGCGAGGTCACGGAAATCGTGCTCGAGGGAGCGCCCCCTGGCGTTTGAAGGAAATCATACCGAGCATGACGAAAAACGTTTCAAAGAATTAATATATCGGTGCTGTAATAACGACACTCGTATGGAAAATCCAGGACTGGCTCTTGCGGAAAACTGACAATGAATGTGAGGATCACAAGACGGGAGGACTAAGAAGATGGCATCGGATAACAAACCGAAAGCTGTCGACCCAGCATTCACGAAGAGCGTTGTCGACGCAGGTGCAGACACAGTGACGCTTTGTTTTCAGTGCGGAACCTGCACAGGAAGTTGCCCCTCCGGTAGGGTGACCGCGTTCAGAACAAGGGTGATGATGAGGAGGGTCCAGCTCGGATTCAAAGATGATGTTCTTCCGAGTGATGAACTGTGGCTCTGTACGACTTGTGCGTCATGCGATGAGAGATGTCCGCGAGGAGTCAAAATCACAGACATTATCATGACGCTTCGAAACATGGCCGTCAGAGAGGGATACATGGCAGAGGCTCATAAGAACACGGCCAGAAGTCTGATGAAAACCGGTCATGCCATACCTCTCGGGGACGCCTTCAGGAAGCTAAGAGAGACCCTCGGCCTTGATGGTGAACCTCCGACCGTCCTCACGGATAAGGAGGGGCTAGAAGAAATCAAGAAGATAGTAAAGGCCACGGGATTCGACAAGCTGGTGGGGTGAAGATGGCAGAGTACGCACTTTTTCTTGGATGCATAATGCCTCTGAGGTATCCAGGCATCGAGACGGCAACGATGGAAGTGGCAAAGGCCTTAGAGATGGACATGGAGGTTCTCGAGGGGACTTCCTGTTGCCCTGCACCAGGTGTTTTTAGGAGTTTCGATCGAAACACTTGGCTCGCCCTTGGCGCAAGAAACCTTGCACTGGCCGAGGAGAAGGGAACACAAATCGTGACAGTCTGCAACGGCTGCTTCGGCTCTCTCTGGGAAGTGGCGGACCTCATTGAGAAGGATGAGAAAAAGAAGGAATATGCGAACTCGATTCTGAAGGAAATCGGGAAGCAGTACAATGGTGGAGTGAAGGTGAGGCAGCTCGCGGAAATTCTGTACACCGAGATCGGTCTGGACGCGATAGCGGCAAAGGTCACGAACAAGCTTGACTACATGAAGGCCGCGGTCCACTACGGTTGTCACTACTTCAAACCCGATATCGTCAAGAAAATCGACAACAGGGAGAGGCCCAAGACCCTGGATGAACTCCTCGAAGTGACGGGAGCAACCAGCGTGGACTACAGGCACAAGAACATGTGCTGCGGCGCCGGCGGAGGTGTCAGATCCCGAGCAAAGGAAGTCGCGCAGGCGATGACGGACCAGAAACTCGAGGCCATGAAGGAGTCGGGTGCCAACTGCATAGTCGATATCTGTCCCTTCTGCCATCTTCAGTTCGATCAGGGTCAAAGCGGGCTCGGAACATCGTTTCCCGTAATCCACCTGTCGCAACTCTACGTCATGGCATTCGGTCTGGACGAGGCCATAAACGGTTTTGAGGCTCACACTGTTCCAGTGAAGTTCTGACACGTCGAGAAGGCGTGTGGGGCCATGTCGACGGAGTCTTTCTCCGTGGCATAGAGCAAGCGGGATGAAACCCTACACTCCGGTCCACGGGACCCCTTTGTAAGGGCTCATCACGATCTGCGCCCTCACGTCACGAATTCCATCCACGTCCAGATAGGAGTCCAGGAAGTCCTGGAGTTCGGGCATGTCAACGAAAAGCATCACGCAGAGGATCTCGTGATCGCCCGTCACCCTGTACACGGCGACCGCGCGACTGTGCTCGCACACCCTGTTGACGACGTCGTCCCTGTGAGTCCCAGAGACGCTTATGTGAACGTATGCCTTCACTGGATTCTCTATGAGCTGATAGTCGATATAGACGGAATAGCCCTTTATTATCCCCTTCCTCTCCATGTTCATTATCCGTCTTCTGACGGTCGCCTCGCTTATCTTGAGACCTCGGGCGATCCCGATGTTGCTAGTCCTCGCGTTCTCCCTTAGTTTCTCGAGGATCTTCACATCGATGTCGTCCAGAGGAAGAAGTCTCATGTCCAGGCCTTTCCACCTCTCACCTAGATGGACACCCTCGCCTTCCCATCTTTCCACCATCTTCATACCCAAGACACGAATGGAACCACGACTATTAAAGAATAACGCTTTTCGCAGATATCCCATCAGATATCGTAACGCATGCACCTCTTTCTGTCACGCCCACGGGTCCATCCCATTTGACAGGACTGGTCTGGTGGGGGAATCGATACTGAAGGCGTCCTTCGAGAAATGACGATATTAGTTTCCAATTTCACGAATCTGAAAAGGGTTATATACGCACGACGCATCGCTCTCCACCGGTTGAAATCCGATTGGATAGGTGACAAAAATGGACGACTCTAGTGAGGAGGGAGGTAAGAAACCCACTGTGGATGAGCTTTTGGCAAAGGCGAAGAAGCCAGGAGAGGACGCCCTGATACTTCACCCCTTCTACCAGGGGAAGATCGAGGTGACTCTCAAGGCGCCGGTCCGAGACTTCAACGACTTCGCGATCTGGTACACGCCTGGTGTCGCCGAGCCCTGCCGGCTGATTCAGAGGGAGCCAGAGCAAGTATACACTCAAACGAACAAGTGGAACACGATTGCGGTAATCTCCGACGGGACGAGAGTCCTCGGGCTGGGGGACATCGGACCTGAGGCCGGGCTCCCTGTGATGGAGGGGAAGTCCCTGCTCTTCAAATACCTCGGCGGCGTGGACGCGTTTCCGCTATGCCTCGCCACAAAGGACCCCGATGAGATCATCCAGTGCACCAAGTGGCTGGAACCTTCACTGGGAGGAATCAATCTCGAAGACATCTCCCACCCCAAATGCTTCTACATTCTCGACACGCTCAGGAAGGAGATGAACATTCCCGTATGGCACGACGACCAGCAGGGAACCGCCACGATATCGGTTGCGGGTACCATTAACTCGATGAAGATCGTGGGCAAGAAGCTTGACGAGGTCCTCATCTCGATGGTCGGTGCAGGTGCCGCGAACATCGCGACCTCTAGGGTTCTCATTACCGCTGGCGTTCCGATCAAGAACATCATCATGTCAGACAGCAAAGGCATACTCGAACCAGGAAGGAAGGACATTGAGGAGAGAAAGGACTGGTTCGTGGACAAGTGGAAGATGTGCGTTGAGTCGAACGGTGAAGGCAGGACGGGGAATGTAGCGGACGCGATGAAGGACACGGACCTGTGCATCGCGGCTTCAAAGCCCGGCCCAGGAACGATAAAGCCAGAATGGGTGTCCGCCATGGCCACTGACCCGGTCATATTCCCAATGGCCAATCCGGTTCCCGAGATATGGCCGTGGGAGGCGAAGGAGGCGGGAGCCGTCATCATCGCGACGGGAAGATCGGACTTCCCGAATCAGGTCAACAACTCGCTCGGCTTCCCCGGGATATTCAGAGGAACGCTCGATGTCAGCGCGAGGACCATCACGGATGAGATGTGCATAGCGGCCGCCTACGAGATCGCCAAGACCGCCGAGGACCACGGGATTCACAAAGAATACATAGTCCCGACGATGGACCAGTGGGAGGTCTTCCCGAGAGAGGCGACGGCCGTGGCAATGAAGGCGATTGAGCAGGGTGTCGCCCGGAAGAAACTATCGCGCCAGGAGATCTTCGAGAGAGCGGAGTTCATCATAGGAAGGGCGCGGAAGCAGACCGAGGCGATGATGGCGAACAAGGACTTCATCCCGCCCGCGCCGGTCTAGTTCAGCGGAACATCGCAACATGCGGTTCGCGA
Source organism: Thermoplasmata archaeon (assembly GCA_023129265.1). Taxonomy (GTDB): domain Archaea; phylum Thermoplasmatota; class Thermoplasmata; order RBG-16-68-12; family JAGMCJ01; genus JAGMCJ01. The sequence continues at coordinate 11,970 of JAGMCJ010000050.1, forward strand.
ATCACCGGACTTACCTGCTGCTCCAGTTTCCTGTAGCTTTCCTCTATCTCTCTTGCCTGTTCGTACAAGGGCTCGAGGTCGATTTCGACCTCTGGTATCAACAGATCGGCTGCCTTGACGAGTTCTGCGGCGGCGTGGGCATCTGGATATTCTGGCCTCGCTTCGGCAAGGAGGCTCGCGACATTGATGCCCCTCCATCTTCCCTCGTTCAGTAGAACACCGGACACGCCCGATATCATGGCGACCTCGATCTGTTCGATACCGTTCTTCTCGAGCTCTTGGCGGGCTTCGTCCGTGCTACCGACCCCCCAGACAGCCGGTGTCTCCCTTGGGATATCCTCCTCCATGTTCTCGGCGGGAAGACCCTCGAGGCTTATCACCCTCTCACATCCCTGCTCGGCGGCCCAGGATAGAATGGACCGAGCAATCGGCCTGTGGAGAGTCGAGGGCAACGGAAACTCGGTTATGAAGACCGCCAGCTTGATGTCCTCCCTCGCATAGATGCGCGCGGGGAACTTCGGCTTCTTCGCGTATACCATGGACACGGGAGGGAACTGCTCCGATTCCAGTGCACATATCTGATCGAGGTCAAGAGTGGAGATCATGTAGCTGCAGGCGATCGTGCTCACGAGTCCCACGGTGGGGAATCCCTCGATGATAGTCCCTCCCCTGAGGTCAAAATCCTTGAACTTCCTTACCTCAATCTCGATGGTCATCTGACATCCCGTCACCTCAATCATTCCGTCACTATATATCGTTGGCGGAATGCGAAGGCGGACGTGGAACAGCACGCAATGAGCATGACGGGAGAATCCTGTTTTCGCCACGAAGAATGTCGTCTGACCCAGACTCGAAACCTTTAAATCGATTCGCTGAATACCGCAGATGAACCCATGAAGAAGGTCCAAACCCTCGAAAAAATCAAAGATGCTGAAGAGCAAGCGAAGAAGATGAAGAGCGATGCTCTAAAAGCAAAGGAGAAGCTCGTTCGCAACGCAAAGAGGGAGAGCCTCTTCGTTATTGAGAACATGGAGAAGAAGGCTACAGAGCTCCACAAGGAGAAGCTCTCGGAAGTCGATTCAGAGATCCAACGGGAAAGGGAGAAGCTTCTCGAAGCGGGAAGACAAGAGGCGGAATCGCTCAAGGCTCAGGCTACAGACAAGGTTGATGAAGCTGTTGCATTTCTAATCAAGAAGTTCGAGGACGGGGTATTGCATGCTGAGACCGAAAGAGATGAGTAGGGTTCTCGTCCTCGGGCCCCGGGAATCCCTCGATGAGGTCGTAGAAGCCCTCTATCAAGAGGAGACGCTTCATATACTGGACTTCATCGAACAGGATGAGACGTTTGCCATTGGAAGGCCCCTCGAAAGGGCATCCTCCGTCTCCGAGGACCTGGTCAAGCTCAGATCCATTTCCAGCATCTTGGATGTCGGTGAGAAAGGAGACAAAGAGGCTCTGGAGGTCGACGTCGAAATGAGGAATAAGATCCGTGCTCTGGAGATCAACCTCTCTGAGACCGATGACTCGCGCAAGAGGACGGAAGAACTGCTGAGCACCCTGGGTGCGCGCATCGAGCATATGACACCCTTCGCCTCACTTCCGTTGACGCTTGACATGTACAGGGACTACGAGTCGGTCTCTGTGGACGTGGGGCGTGTCACAAAGGACCTTTCCGATATCGGCTCCCATCTGAAGGACTACGAGCTCTTCGAGAAGGACCGCTTCGTGGCCCTGTTCGTTCCCATTGAAGGATCGGAAGATGCCACGGTGTATCTCGGAAGCAAGGGCTTCACTCAGGTGGAGCTCCCGGACATGGACGGTGACCCAAAGGAGCTTCTCGTCAAGATGACCGCACAGAGGGAGAAGTGGGAGAAGAAGCTGTCATCCACGGAGGAGAGGCTCGACAAGTTGAGGGAGAAGTACTCAACGTTCATCCTTTCCGCGCAGGAGACTCTGGCCGTCGAAGCGGAGAAGGCGGAGGCGCCGCTCAGGTTCGCAACGACAGAACACACATTCGTAATCGACGGGTGGGTACCGAAGGACGACGCAAGGAAACTGAAGAAGGCCCTTGAGGACATAAAGGGAATCTTCGCGGACACTATAGACCGGGAGGACGAAAAACCGCCCGTCCTGCTGGACAACCCGGAGGTCCATGTGAGGAAATTCGAGTTCCTGATTCATATCTTTTCGACACCGAGCCATGATGAAGTGGACCCGACCCTGGTTCTCTCGTTGATATTCCCCATTTTCTTCGGGCTCATGATTGGCGACCTTGGATACGGCCTGGTCATGATGGTAGTCGGCCTATGGTTGAAGGGGAAACTGAAAGACATACCAGAGCTTTCCAATCTGATGTGGATACTGTTCGTGTCGGGCATCTTCG
>JAGMCJ010000051.1 GCA_023129265.1 Thermoplasmata archaeon
CCATGCCTTGTCGTATTCGACTGTTTGGAGAACGGTCTCGATAGACTCGTTGGATTGGATGAGCGGGACGGAGACGAGATTCGGACCTGAAGCGAGCGTACGGGTGAACTTGGCTGCTTGGTCAGATGTGCATGACGACAAACTGGTATTGCTCAGAGCACATACGACATAGAAGTAGTCGTTCGCATCGCCCTCCCCAGAACCGATATCTGTCCACGACGACGAACCGTTTGCTAGTGAATCGACAAGCGTGTAGTCAATTCCGCTAGGAACGTATAGAGTCCCGCGATAAACGTCATAGCCTACGATGCTTCCATACGTCTCGTCTCTGGAGAGATCCCAAGAGACGGTCACATTCTCGTGTTCCTTTCCTTCGAGGGAGGCGGTTATGTTCTCAGGAGGCTGGGGGAAAAGACTTCGATTGTCGACCAACAAGGGATATCTGTCCATGGTGTTCATGTCAAGGAAGTAGGGTGTGTCTCCTATTCCATCTCTACCGGGAAGGTTCTGGTTCTCACCAGAGTAGACGTCGTTCCCAAGATAGTCACTCCAGTAGTTTCCTCCACTTGGATATCCATCGTCCCAAGTGTTGACATCATCATCATAGGCTTGGACAGTATTCCAGAGAATCCGATTATGAAACATCCGATTCTGAGAAGACGCCCAGATCCAGAGCCCGTTGGAGTTGTTTGCCACTATGTTGTCCTCAATCACGTTCAGATTGGACTGCCAGAGAATGATGCCATCCTGGTTCCCAGCAACCTCGTTCCTAGAGATGCTGTTCGACGTCGAGCCTATTAGAATGATCCCTTCCCACCTATTCGATGTCAGTGTGTTTCTCTCTACGGTGATATTCTCAGATTGACCGAGATAGATCCCGTAGCCGTTCGAAAGAAACGTGTTCGATTCCACAATCCCTCCATTCGCGAAGCCCAGAACGAAACCAGAGCCGCAGTCAAACACAGTATTCCCTCTCAAAACGACCTCGGTAGCCTCAGCATACAGAGCGTCGTGAAGTATGTCGGTGAAGGTGTTGTTGGTCATGAACACTGGGCCCGAAGCATTATAGAGAAGGATTCCCAGGAAGCCGTGGTGTATCCAGGAGTCGGAGATGCTGACGTTGTTGCTTTGGATCGAGATCCCCATCTTCTCGTATCCCGCACCGTTCCATCCAACATAACCGATGCTGCTATTGGACACCGTGAGGCTGGCGTCTGGGTCAACCCAGAATTCATAGTTGTGAGTGCCATTTTCAATCGCAGAAGTTATGTTGCTATCATCAAGCAGACTCAAAGTGCCAAAGGACGCGACCTCGATGTGGAAGGTTCCATTCTGACTACAGTTGATGAGGAGGGTTGCATTACTAAGAATCAGTGACCCGCCTGGAAGGATTGTGACATTGCCACTCACAAGCAATGTTTCGTTCGAAACGACGGTTGCGTTTCCTATTATCCAGTCTCCCGTCAAGGGAGGAGGATAGTCCCCAGAGCCCTCGGCAAAGACACTTCCATCATCCGAAATCCCAAAGCCCAAGAACACCGCTGTGATAAGGATAACCGTAGTAGTAGTGGCCTGGATGCTCGCTTTCTTCATAATCTCCCCCGCAACTGCATTCTTAAGCTGTGTACGGGCTTATAACTGTTTTTGCGGGTCCGCTATGAAATGACTTCGGGAGAAACCATCCGCCGGGCTCGAAGCTCACAAGCAAAAGAGATATACCCGCTCTCCTTATCTTTCGACAGAGGTCGATGATTCAGATAAGATTCCATGGCAGGGGCGGCCAGGGTTCTGTTGTCGCGTCGAATATTTTGGCCGCAGCGGCGTTCTTGGAGGAGAAATGGGTGCAGTCCTTCCCCTTCTTCGGAGTCGAGCGAAGAGGCGCGCCCGTAACAGCGTACACAAAGATCGACGACAAGCCCATCTGGGACAGATCGGAGATCACGGAACCCGACTACGTCATCGTCCTGGACGCTTCACTTGTGGCCGTCGTCGACGTCACCCACGGTCTCAAGGAGAACGGGATGGTCCTCCTGAACAGCGAGAGCAAGCCCGAGGACATCGAGCTGGGTGACGGCTTCAGGATCGCGACCGTCGATGCGACGGAAGTGGCTGTCGCGCACGGCCTGGGGAGCAAGAGCGCCCCCATCGTCAACAGCGCCATACTCGGCGCGTTCTCCAAGGCCTCGGGCGAGGTCGACATCAAGTCATTGGAGGCGAGCATACTCAAGATGGCTCCCGCCAAGCACAAGGAGAATGCGGCTGCTGCCCTCGAGGCCTATGAAAAAGTTCAGTTCTAGGTGATACTCATGGCAAAAAGTGTCGAGGATTTACCATACATACCTCTGATGAGCGAATCTTCCGCGGTCAACAAGACCGGGGTATGGCGAGTGATCAGGCCGATCGTGAACCAGGAGGAGTGCAATCAGTGCTACACCTGCTGGAAGTTCTGTCCGGACGTCGCCATCCAGATAGACGAGGAGGGCAACATCCTGATCGACTACGACCACTGCAAGGGTTGCGGGATCTGCGAAGCGGTCTGTCCGAAGAATTGCATTGAGATGGTCAAGGAGGAATAAGGATGCCGATGGATGTCATGACTGGAAACTCAGCGCAGGCCTACGGCGCCAAGCTCGCGAGGGCGGAGGTCGTCGCCGCCTATCCCATAACGCCGCAGACGACCGTCGTGGAGAAGCTGGCGGACCTCGTCGCGAGCGGGGAGATGAAGTCCCAGTACATCAAGGTGGAGAGTGAGCACAGCGCGATGGCCGCATGCATCGCTGCGTCCGCCACCGGCGCGAGGGCATACACCGCGACGGCCGCGCACGGCCTGGCGCTCATGCACGAGATGCTCATCTGGGCGGCCGGCTCGAGGCTGCCGATCGTCATGGGCAACATCAACAGGGCGATGGCCCCGCCGTGGAGCGTGTGGGCGGACTACCAGGACAGCATCGCTGAGCGGGACACGGGCTGGATGCAGTTCTACTGTCAGAACAATCAGGAAGTTCTCGACACGGTCATTCAGGCGTACAAGGTGGCCGAGAACCACGACATCCTGCTTCCCGCGATGGTCATGGAGGACGCGTTCTACCTCTCGCACACGTTCGAGCCCGTCGACGTTCCCCCTCAGAAGGACGTCGATGACTTCCTCCCGCCATACGATCCCCCGATCAAGCTCGATGTTGATAATCCCGTTGGGCTCTGGGCGCTCGTACCGCCGGACCACTACATGGAGTTCAGGTTCAAGATCGCCAAGGCGATGGAAGACTCCCGAAAGGTGATACAGGAAGTCGACGAGGAATGGGAGAAGAAGTTCGGCAGGTCGCACGGCGGGCTCGTCGAACGGTACCGGATGGAAGATGCGGACGCAGCGATAATCGCCGCAGGCACCATGTCCTCGACGGCCAGGGTGGCGGTCGACAATATGAGGGACAAGGGCAAGAAGGTCGGCCTGGCCAGGCTCAGGGTCTTCCGCCCGTTCCCCTACGAGGAGATAAGACAAATCGCCAAGGAGGTCGATTCCATCGGCGTTCTCGACCGGAGCTACACCTTCGGCCACGGGGGCGCCTTCTACACCGAGACCGCCGGCGCGCTCTACCAAGCTCCCGAACGCCCGCATGTGAAGAACTACGTGATTGGGATCGGCGGCAGGGACATCCCGCCGAAGGAAATCGAGGGGATACTCGAGAAGGTGCTGAGCAAGGAGGACGGCGGCGAGGTCGAGTGGTGGGGCCTTCGGACGTCTGGCAGCAGGGAGGTGAACTAGGTGGCGAAGCTGACTATACCTCAGGAGGAGCTCATGAGCAGCGGGCACATCGGATGCCTGGGCTGCGGTGCGACGCTCGCGATGAGATACCTTCTGAAGGCCTTGGGGAAGAGGACGATGGTCACGATTCCCGCGGGGTGTATTGCCATAATGTCCGGCATCTACCCGAGGAGCTTTCTCAAAGTCCCTCTGCTCGACGTGGCCTTCGAGACGACCGCTGCGTCCGCGAGCGGGATCCGAGCGGCCTTGGACGCGAAGGGCATCAAAGACGTCTACGTCGTCGGTTTCGGGGGCGACGGCGGGACCGCGGACATCGGGATTCAGGCGCTATCCGGGACGGCGGAGCGTGGCGACAACATCATCTACGTCATGTACGACAACGAGGCCTACATGAACACGGGCATCCAGCGTAGCAGTGCGACGCCCTTCGGCGCGTGGACGACGACGACGCCGGTCGGCACGACAGGCGATTTCAAGAAGAGGCCCAAGAAGAACATGGTCGAGATAATGGTGGCTCACGACATCCCCTACGCAGCGACCGCGTCCGTCTCATACCCAGAGGACTTCGTGAAGAAGGTCCAGAAGGCGAAGGACATGGACGGGACGAAGTTCTTCCACGTGTTCTCGCCCTGCCCGACGGGCTGGCGGTTCTCGCCCGAGATGACGATTCAGATGGGTGTGCTTGCCTACCAGACGACGGTCTTCCCGATGTACGAGGTCGAGAACGGGGTGTACAGGGTGACCAAGAAGCCCGCCAAGAGGAAGCCCGTGACCGAGTATCTCAAGCTGCAGGGAAGGTTCAAGCACCTCGACGACGAGACGATCGAGATAATACAGAAGAACGTCGACAAGAACTGGGAGATGCTCCTCGCGAAGGCGGAGTTCACCAAGAAGTACGCGGAGTAGGGAAACTCTAATAAGACCGCACCCATTATCTGTGAGCCTTTGAAATACTGGGGGAGGAGAAATGAGTCTTAAGCGAAGCGGTATGAGCCTCACAGAAGACGAGATGCCAAGGAAATGGTACAACATACTCCCTGATCTCCCGGAGGAGCTGCCGAAGCCCAAGGACCCTGAGGAAGGCGAGTCCAGGTTGGAGATGCTCCCGAAGATTATGATCAAGGAATGCCTTGGCCAGGAGTTCTCCGAGGCCAGATGGATAGACATCCCGGACGAGATCATGGACCTTTTCATACAGGCCGGAAGACCGAGACAGCTCTTCAGGGCGAAAAGGCTCGAGCAGGTGCTCAAGACCCCTGCCAAGCTCTACTACAAGGCCGAGTTCTACAGCCCGACCGGGAGCCACAAGGTGAACACGGCCCTCGCCCAGGCCCACTACGCAAAGGAGGCAGGCTTCGAGAGGCTGACGACGGAGACCGGTGCCGGCCAGTGGGGGACCGCGCTCGCCTACGCTGCTAGCCTGGCGGGCCTCGAGATGACGATATTCTGGGTCAGAGCCGTCCACGACTGGAAGGTCGCGAGAAGGAACTTCATGAGGCTCTACGGCGGGGACGTGCGCGCCTCACCGAGCAACTTCACCAAAGTCGGCAGGGAGCTGCTCAAGGAGAACGGCAATCATCCAGGGTCCCTAGGAATAGCGGTCTCGGAGGGGATGGAGGACGCGATAGGCGACCCGCAAGCGGTGTACTGCCTTGGCTCGGTTCTCAATCACGTCCTGCTGCATCAGACGATCATCGGGTTGGAAACGAAGAAGCAGTTCGAGAAGCTGGACGAGTACCCCGACATGGTGATATCCTGCCTCGGCGGCGGCAGCAACTTCGGCGGCTTCGCCATCCCGTTCCTGGGCGACGCTATCAAGGGCAAGAAGATACATTTCATAGCGGCTCAGACTGACGTATCTCCTAACCTCCAGGGCGAGTACAGGTACGACTTCGCCGACCACGGGGAGCTCACGCCCATGCTGAAGATGTACACGTTGGGGCACAAGACGGAGATGAAGCCCATCAAGGGGGACGGGCTGAGATACCACGCGGCGGCGCCGATCATAAGCCTGCTGAGAAAGCACGGCTACATCGACACGATCGCGTATCCCGCCGACGAGAAGTACGTGTTCGAGAAGGCGAGGACGTTCATCAAAAGCGAGGGTTTCCTTCCTGCGCCGGAGTCCGCCTACAGCGTCGCGTGCGCCATAGACCAGGCCCTGGAGTGCAAGAGGAGGAACGAGGAGAAGGTCATCGCCTTCAACGTCAGCGGGCACGGGTTCATGGACATGGAGGGCTACACGGAAGTCCTCGGACTGAAGTGACCGGCGCTCGTCCCTGCCCCCTCGCAATCTTCCGCTAAACGTTATATTGCAGATTTGGGATTGACGGTGCGATATCATGATGGAAGTCAATTATGAGGCGTTGGCAAGGAAGATAGTGAACAAGTGCATGCGAATCAAGGAGAACGAGGTCGTCATGCTCTCTGGCGGGATGTACAACATGGACCTCCTCGAGGCGGTCACCGTCAACATCAGGAAGGCGGGCGCGTGGCCGTTCTTGCGGGTGACCACCGACAGCATGTACAAGAGGCTGATCTCCGACATACCGATCAAGTATCTCAAGAAGGAACCGAAGTACTTCATGAAGTGGATCGACGACATAGATGCCCACATCGGCATAGACCCGTTCATGGATCCCACGGCTTTGTCGTCGCTGTCCGAGAAGAGGATGGGAATCAGCAGGCAGGCCGGTCGGAAGCTGAACGACAAATTCACCAAGCTCGGCATAAGATGGACGGCCATCGGCTATCCCACGAAGCAAAGGGCGAAGATGTTCAACATCCCATTCGACGAGTTCTGGGACATGTTCTGGTCCGCCATGAACGTCAACTACGACGCGATGTACAAGAGGGGAGAGAAGGTCGCCAGGGCACTGAGGGGGAAGAAGGAGGTCCACATCTCCTCGGACAAGGGGACCGACCTCACGTTCAAGATAACGGGAAGAAAGCCACTGATCGACGACGGCGTCATCTCCGCACAGGACATCAGGAACAAGGATGTCGGGAACAACCTCCCGTGCGGTGAGGTCTTCCTCGCTCCCGTGGAGACGTCCGCCAACGGCAGGGCCGTCTTCGACCTCGCCTTCCATCGGGGAAAGAAGATCACTGGCATCGACGTCGACTTCACGAAGGGCAAGCTGTCCAGGATAAAGGCCAAGAAGAACGAGAAGCTTCTCAAGGAGGTCATCGCCAACTCGCAGGGCCAGAAGGACCGCATAGGCGAGTTCGGAATCGGAATCAACCCGAAGGTGAAGAAGGCGATTGGCTACACGATCACGGACGAGAAGATCACGGGGACGATCCACATCGCGGTGGGCGAGAACAGGAGCTACGGAGGAAAGAACGAGGCCACCCTGCACTGGGACTTCGTGATGATGCGACCCACCGTCGAGGTCGACGGCAAGACATTGATGAAGAACGGAAAGCTAGCGGTCTGATGGAATGCGCGAAGGTGTCGGGAAAGCCCTCAGGCGGGCCTTCGGACAGGAGGACCTGATCAGGAAGCTGGAACCGCGCGAGGCGGGGGTCTCCCGCCTGATGAACCCCAAGCGCAGGAGGATCTTCGTCCATCTGCTGCGGTCACCCTGCTCTCATCTCAGGCAGCTGTCCAGGGAGCTGGACATTCCGACACAGACGCTCAAGTGGCATCTCGCCGAGCTCAAAAAGGCGGGGATTCTGGACTCGGTTCCCGTCGGAAACAAGAAGTGCTTTTTCGTTCCCGCACGGATCGAGCGGGAGGACGTACCCACCCTCTCACACCTGTCGGACGAGATGAACCGGAGGATGGTCTCCCTGCTCTTGAGGAGAGGAGCGCTTCCCCAGAAGAGCATCTTCACGTCCCTCAAGACCTACTACCAGGCTGTGCAGCATCGTCTGAAGACTCTCGAGGAGGCCGGACTGGTACGCTCCGACAGGCGGGGCAGGAAAAGGACGTACGAGGTCTCCAGTGAACTCGTCGAACTGAGGGACAGGTACATGGAGAAGAAGACCGAGATGTCTGGGAAGCTCCGCAAGGTCCTCGAGGATGACGGACTCGCGCCGAAGGTCGTCAAGACGCTGACGAGGTCGATCGTCTACACAATAGACACGGGGACGGGCCGCGAGGAGATCGAGCTGTTCCTCGACCCGCTCGAGGTCCTAAAAGGGTAGCACGGGCCTGCCGGGAATTTCAAGCAAGTGGTTCTCCCACAAGGCCTTTTGAACCCGAGTTCGGGGCTCCGGAGGCCCCTGTGATATCCATTGCAGTCTTCTTTTGGAAGATGTCTACACTACAGGCCCGCTATTTCTTCTTGAATTCGGTATAACCACATCGGCCGCAAGACTCGCGATCGGAGTGCTGAGCGAGAAAGACACCGGGTCCGCACTTGGGGCAGTGTCTTCTGGTCCTCTTGAGGGTGTCTCCCTCGATTACGTAGCAGTCCCTCTTCGCGTTCATCCTTCCTTCGACTCCTCTTTGTCTGGCTTGGTCTCAGCAGCCTCGGGCTCCTTCTTCCCGGCCTCGGCTGGCACTTCCTTCTCGGGCTCTGGCTTCTTCTTCGCGGGCTCCTTTTCGGGCTTCAAGAGACCGTTCCTTATGAGGATGTGCTTCCTCTCCACCGAAAGAGCCTTCTCCTTGCTCTTGTAGACCTTCGCGTACCCCGTGGTCTCCGGTTTGCCGAAATCGGAGTCCATCCTGTCGATGATGACCAAGTCCTTCTTCGCCTTGGCGATCTTGGCGATCTCCTCTCTGAGCGCGTCCCGCGTGGGAGTCGGCTCTCTGGCATGCCTTGTGCGGAACTCGATCTCGATCCTATCCAAGAGCGGGTTCTCTCTTCTGCTGAGTACCTCAGTTTCCATTGGCCTCCTCCATTTGCAGTAATACGCTTTTAACTTTTCGCTTGGCTTCCTCGTCCACCCGTACGACGACGACCCCCTTCCCGGGCATTCCGTAGAGGACGACGGATCCGAGCGGTGCGAGTGCTATGCAGGGCATAGTGGCCAGGTCTTCCTCGCCCTGGACCACCACCATTACCCTCTCCTCTGATTTATAGGCTTCGGCAATCCCCTCCCACATTGACCGTGTGAGCACCCCGGCTGGATTGTACACTTCTATGCTCCTCCAGTTGAGGCCCTCGAAGTACTGCCTGATCTCCTCTTCCTCTCCCCTTCGGGTCTTGAAGTCAACGACGATCACGTCGGGAAGCAGTCCCTGGGTGAGCGCCGACAGGCTGCAGAGGTCTCCAACGGCCACGAGCTTGGCGGGCCTCCCGACAGCGTCAGCGAGTTCTTGAGAAGAAACAATCGGGCCTATGGCGCTTCCCACCTCGGCCCTGAGCTCATCAGGAAGTCGCAGGTCCTTCGCGAACCTAGCGAACTCGGAGAGCGAACTTCCCGTTGACATTTATGTTCATCTTCTTCGCTATCTCGGACTTCGTGTGATCGACGATGATGACGTAACCCTGCCACTCCCGGGACGTCTTGTTCCCGCAGATCGGGCAAACATCCTCAACCGTAATGTAACTGCAGTTCTTACAGGACTTCGGATTCTTCACTACCATGACCTACCTCCTTCTCTTTTTCTTCTTCTTCTTGACCTTGCTCGGTCCCTTCCTCCGGTCCTCTTCGATCCACTCGAGCTTGCCGAGTCCAGGTTGCCTCATGGTGAGGCCTATCTTGCTCTCTCTGGGGTTCCTCTCGTTTATCGAGGCTGCCACGATCCTGGCGCGGACGCAGTCGCCCCGCCTGAGGTCCCTCTTCGTATCCTTGCCCACGAGCCGCTGGTTTTCGACGTCAACGTCAACACGGTCGTCCATTACCTGGCTTATGTGGAGAAGACCATCGAGCGGTCCGAATCGAATGAAGGCGCCGAACTTCATCACCTCACATATGGTGCCATCGACTACCTCTTGAAGCAAGGGCCTGAGAACGACCGCGTCGAAGGCAACCTTCTGGTAGACTGCCCCATCACCGTGTACGATCCTTCCCTCGTCCAACCTCTCGACGTTGGTCGCCAGGAGGGTGTACGACTTGTCAGAGGCGACCTTGCCCTCGTAGGTCGACCTCGTGAGCTCTCGGGCAAGCTCATCTATGTCCTCTCCCAGCTGGTCGGGGGGTATCCTTACGACTTCCTCTCTTCTCACCATGTAATACATAGAAGCCCTCTGGGGTTTGATATCGATTGTCCACTCATTATATATCCCTTTGCCACGCATGGCATATCATCAGGTCACCGTGAAACCCTTCGGAGGATCTGTCCAGGGACTCCACGTGCTTCCATCGAATGCTCTCACACGCCAATGGTATTCCCCTGTCGCCAACGTTTGGGTCAGTGCATGGCTAGTCTCAGAGGTCTCAAGGTCGACGATCGGGTCTACGAACTCTGTCTCATTGGATATCTGAAGCTGGTAGATCTGAGCGTTGGGGACTTCCTCCCAAGTGAATGTGGGACTTGCGCCCACAGTATGCCCGTCTGGGAAGACCGTTACTGGCGTCACGACCGTGACCACGAACAACGCCACCAGCACCAACGTTATCGTGCTGAGAAGCTTTACCAGGATGTGCAGGGACGGCCCGGCGGTGTCCTTGAAGGGGTCTCCGACGGTATCGCCGACAACGGCCGCCTTGTGCGTGTCCGTTCCCTTGCCACCGTACTTGCCGGCCTCGATGTACTTCTTCGCGTTGTCCCACGCACCACCGCTCGTGTTCAGAACCAATGCAAGAATGATCCCCGCGATCGTTCCGATCATGAGCGTCGCCCCGAGCGCTTCCGCTTTTAGCAACAGACCGACCGCCACGGGACCCACGACGGCGACTATGCCAGGCGCGATCATCTGCTTGAGCGCACCCTTCGTGCATATGTCCACGGACCTCGCGTAGTCGGGCTTGGAGGTTCCCTCCATTATGCCTGGGTCCTCCTTGAACTGGTCCCTCACGTCGTTTATGATGTAGAAGGCCGCCTTTCCGACGGCACGAATCGCGAGCGCTGCGAAAAGAAAGACGATCACGACACCTATGATACCACCGACGAAGACATCCGGCTTCGAGAGGTCGACCATCTCCAGATGAGCTTCCTCCAGATAGGCGTTGAATAAGAGGAATGCCGCTAAAGCGGCGCTGCCCACCGCGTACCCCTTCGTGAGGGCCTTCGTCGTGTTCCCCACCGCATCGAGCCTGTCCATCTTCTTCCTCGCCTCTGGGGCGCCCCCGGACATCTCGATTATCCCCGCGGCATTGTCGACAATCGGCCCGAAGGTGTCCATGGCGAGGATGTAAGCGGCGGTCGCGAGCATACCCATCGTGGCGATGGCTGTTCCGTAGAATCCCCCGCCCGGGATGCCGGTCAGATCTCCCAGGAAGAAGGAGGCGAGAATCGCAATCGAGACCACCACAGCTGGAATGGCTGTGGCCTCCAGGCCGACGCTGAACCCCTCGATGATGTTCGTTGCAGGACCCGTTTGAGAGGCCTCCGCAATCGCCTTCACGGGCCTGTGCTTGGACTCGGTGTAGTACTGAGTGATGAAAACATAGACGAGCGATGTCACCATCCCGATCGTCCCGCAAAGGAAGAAGTAGAACCATGTGAGGTCGCTCACGAACCCAGCTCTCGCCGTGGGCTGCAGCATCGCCCAAGCCGCAAAGGCGAAGAACGCGGCGGCGAGAATGGTCGTCACCCAGTAACCGATGTTGAGCGTCCTCATCGGGTCCGAGTCCTCCTTGCCCTTCACCACGAGCACGCCAACGATCGTCGCGAAGAGACCGAACGCTCTTGCCACGAGCGGGAACAGGACTCCGTTTATGCCGAAATAGGGGAACAGGGCGACTCCCAAGATCATCGCACCGATGTTCTCCACCGCGGTAGACTCGAAGAGGTCCGCGCCTCTGCCCGCGCAGTCGCCAACGTTGTCACCGACGAGATCCGCGATGACCGCTGGATTCCGCGGGTCGTCCTCTGGAATGCCTGCCTCGACCTTCCCGACGAGATCGGCACCGACGTCGGCGGCCTTCGTGAAGATTCCCCCGCCAAGCTGGGCGAAGAGCGCGACGAGGCTCGCACCGAAGCCGAAGCCCACAATCGAAAGGACGAGCTGTCCCTGGGCTTCCGCGCTCGAGGGGCTGACACCCAAGATCCAGCTGTAGAGGTAGTAGAGCAGCGCGACCCCCAGGAGGCTCATGGCGACTATGGTGAGTCCGGAGACGGCACCACCCCGCATGGCCGTGCGGACCGCTTCCGCGAGGGACGTCCTGGCATCGTTCGCGGTCCTCGAGTTCGTTCTTATGGCGATATGCATCCCGATATACCCTGAGATGGCGGAGAACAGTGCGCCGAGGCCGAAGGCTCCCGCCGTCATCAGGCCCGCTCGAATGCTCGTCTCGAGGGGTTTCCCCGCCAACAGGTCGTTTGCCGCGATGGCAATGGCGAATATCGCGGCGAAAATCACCGCCAGAATGGCAATCGTCCTATACTGCCTCTTCAGGAAGGCCTTCGCACCCTCCATGATGGCGTCCGCGATGCTTTTCATCTCGCTTGTTCCTCTATCCTTCCTAAGCACGTCCCATGCGAGGTAACCCGCGAAAGCTAGTGCCGCCAAGCCTGCAATAGGAACGATGAAAGTAAGGTCCATCTAGGCTCACCCTCAGTATTGCTCGTCCAGAATACTTGTTCGTATATATTGTTTGGTTTGCGGCGGAACTCCTTCCCGATGGCCTCTCATTCTCAATTCGAATACCCAGAGCAATACATTTATTATCAGAGGCCAGGTAGAAAGAAATGCCGCTAGGATACCTCCAGGTGTGTCTCCACAAGAAGAGGCAGAGTCATCATGACTATACCCCGAGAGCCGATATTCGAGGATAAGGACCGATTCTGCCCACTTTGTGAGTGTCTCATTCCCGTTGGTTCGCACGAGTGCGGGAGATGTGGGATGCCCATACCTTCCGCGAAGAAGGTGATGAAAGAGGCACCGAAGAGCGGGAAGATCCAGACACGCGAGGGCCTACCCACCCTCAGGTTCAGATACACCTACCTGATTAAGAGCGACACGAAGGACCTGCCCTTCGACCTCGTTCTCGATTGTGTCCGCGAGGGTACGAGAGGTCTCTGCATCACAAGGGTCTTCCCGGACATAGTCAAGAGGAGGTTCGGCGATGTGGACATCCCGGTCGTCTGGCTTTCCTCGACTGCGTCGGACGAGTGCATTCGACCGCGCGACCTGGAGAAGCTGTCCCTCATAATCGAGAAGTTCATCCTCATCGCACCTTCGGTCGTCCTGCTCGACGGGATTGACTACTTGATAACGAACAACGGCTTCAAGTCCGTGTTGAGGCTCGTGCAGATACTCAGTGACTACGTCAGCGTGCACTACTCCATTCTTCTCATCACCGTCCCGCCGGGGGTCATGGACGAGAATGACCTGGTCCTGCTCAAGACGGAAATGGATGAGATCATCTAGACCGCCCCTTTTTTTCCAGAGACCTAGTCCTGCGCGATGCGCTAGATCTCCGCGAGTATATCGTCTATGTCTTCGAGTATTTCGTCCGGTTGAGCCTCGAAATCGTCCGCCTGGGCGATCGTCAGTTGCTTGCCCCTCCGTGCATCCATATTCTGCCGTTGTCCGGAAGGTCGACCGAACATCTCAGAAGGTCCAGTTGCCGAGGGTGATTCTCAGGAAGAAACATTATTAGTCCAGAAAGAGATTGCCGTCTGCATGCCATCTCTCGAGCCGGAGAGGCCTTTCGACGATGCGGACAGATACGTCGACCCTGTCTACGAGTCGCTGAAGCTCAGGGCGGAAGCCGCCGAGAGGGCCGTTGAGGCGACGAAGCACCACCGGAGCTGCATGTCCCTCAGACGGAAGACGGCTGCCTGGGAGTTCAAGAAGGCGAAGGTTGAGGAGGAGAAGGCCCGCGTCCTCGAGAGGAGCAAGTTCTACGTTGCCCAGGCGAACCGAGGGAAGAGGGAACTGGACAACAGCGACATCTTGGCGGAGCACGTGGCCGAAGAGATGAACAGGAAGCAGGACAAGGCCGCCCAGTTGAAGGGTAAATGTGCGGGCCTTGACGCGAAGATCGACAGGCTCAACGAGAGAATCAAGCATTTTGAAGAGATAGCCGAGCGGGAGGAAGAGCTCAAGGCCGAGGCGATGGAACAGTCCAAGCAGCTCGAAATCCAGGCCATGAACTACGCGAAGAGCTAGGCGCCGAACTTCTCCGCTCTTCCCGCGAGATTGAGAAGCAGATTCATCAGGTCGGACCCTCTGGGATGGCCTAGACCTCCCCGGGCCACGGATACCTCATCGAACTGAGCGACTGAATCGATCCTGACACCAGGCCCGAATATCATCAGCGGGACCGGGTCTCCGCTGTGGTCGCCGACCTCGATCGGCGTGGAGTGGTCCGCTGTGACCGCAAGTATGGTCTCCTCGTCAAGCTGACGCTTCACGCCCCCGAGCATCTCGTCCAGTCTCTCTATGACCTTCACCTTCTCTTCTGCGAGCCCGTCGTGACCGCATATGTCCGGGGCCTTGATGTTCATGTACACGAAGTCGTTCGATTCCAGGGCCTTCATCGCGGCGTCCGCTTTGGCGACCATGTCCGTGTCGAGCCCGCCCGTGGCGCCTTCGACCTCGAGCATCTCCATCCCCAGGGACATGCATATCCCCCTGACCAGAGTCGCCCCGCTTATCGCCGCCGCCTTCAGCCCGAACCTGTCTTTGAAGGAGCGCAACGGGACCCAGATGCCCCCGCCTCT
>JAGMCJ010000052.1 GCA_023129265.1 Thermoplasmata archaeon
CATCTTCATGAGAAAGAAGGTGCGACAGACAAGGCGAAGGACCTGGTTGCCATGGCCGTCGCGAAGGCTCGACTCCTGAGACCTCAGATAGAGAAGAAGGTCCCCGTGAAGAAGTCCGCGTTGGTGATCGGAGGGGGAGTTGCGGGCATTCAGGCCGCCCTTGATCTCGGGGACTGCGGATACAAGGTCTACCTCGTGGAGAAGGAGGCCAGCATCGGCGGGAGGATGGCACAGATAGACAAGACGTTCCCCACGATGGACTGCTCGATCTGCATATTAGCCCCAAAGATGTCAGAGGTCGGCCGACATCCGAACGTAGAGGTGCTGACGAACGCAACAGTGAGACACGTCGACGGCTACATCGGCAACTTCAGTGTCCTGATTACGCAGAAGACCAGATACGTCACGGACGAGTGCACGGCGTGCAACGACTGCACCGACGTCTGTCCGGTCACAACGCCGAACGAGTTCGACCTGGGTCTGACGACGAGAAAGGCGATCTACATACCATTCCCGCAGGCCATCCCGTCGAGCTTCATCGTTGACATGGACCTCTGCCTCAACGAGGCCAATGTCAGGGCCTGCAACAAGTGCATAGAGGCATGCGAGAGGGAGTGCATAGACTTCGACATGGACCCGGAGAAGGAGATCCAAATCGAGGTCGGAACGATCATAGTCGCAACTGGGATGAAAACCTTCGATCCCAGAGACCTAGAGGAGTATGGATACGGGAGATACCCCGATGTCCTGACGACGCTGGAGTTCGAGAGGCTCATCAACGCGTCGGGACCCACGGAGGGTCACCTCATCCGACCCAGCGATGGAGAACAGCCGAAGAACGTGGCGTTCATTCAGTGCGTCGGATCGAGGACCGAGGACAGGGGCAATCCGTACTGCAGCAACATCTGCTGCATGGAGACGATAAAAGACGCCCTTCTCATCAAGGAACACTGGCCTGAGATCGAGATAACCGTGTTTTACATGGACATCAGAGCCTTTGGAAAAGGGTTCGAGGACCTATACAAGCGGGCCAGAGAGGAGGGCACCCGCTTCATACGAGGTCTGCCCTTCGACATCAAGAAGAATGCGGATGGAACGCTGAGGGTGAGAGGGGAGAACACCACGCTCCAGGAGATATATGACACCGACTTCGGAGTGGTGATACTCTCCGTAGGTCTCGAACCGCAGGATGACAAGGAGGACATCCAGAGGCTGCTCAACATCTCCACGGACTCGAACGGGTTCTTCCTGGAGGCGCACCCGAAGCTCAAGCCCATCGACACTCCGACAGGAGGCGTCTTCCTCGCGGGAACCGCGGAGGCACCCAAGGACATCAAGGACAGCGTCACCCAGGCTTCGGCGGCCGCGGCCAGGGCCAACAGGCTCATGATCCGGGGAGAGGTCACGGTCGAAGCCCTGACGCCCATAATCGATGCCGAGCTTTGCACGGGCTGCGGGGCGTGCGAGAAGGTCTGTCCCTACGGCGCGATCACCGCTGACAAGGAGGCAAAGCTCGCGACTGTGGTAGAGGCGGCCTGCACGGGATGCGGAACGTGCGGGGCACAGTGCCCGACCGGTGCCATAACGATGAGGCACTTCACCGACGACCAGATTATGGCGCAAATCGACAACGCGCTCGAGCGGGACCCGCAGGACAAGGTCCTGGTCTTCGCCTGCAACTGGTGTTCCTATGCCGGGGCGGACCTGGCGGGCGTGTCGAGAATGCAGTATCCGACATCCTCGCGGGTAATCAGAACAATGTGCTCTGGTCGAGTGGCGGAGAAGTTCGTCATGAGGGCGTTCGAGAAGGGTGCGGCTGCTGTGCTCGTTTCTGGATGCCATCTTCAGGACTGCCACTACATCAACGCGAACCAACAGACGGTCAAGCGAGTGAAGCGGTGGAAGAAGAAGCTGGAGAAGAAGGGAATAGACCCGGACAGGCTCCAGCTGGAGTGGATATCCGCTGCGGAGGCCGACAGGTTCGCATCGAAGATGAAGGAGATGCACGAGATAGTATCTCAAGTGACCGAGAAGGACATTAACAAGACGAAGAAGGCGCTCAAGGCAAAGGCATAGACTTCTCCGAACGCGCCCTGAGAATATCGCTGGGATTTCTCCCGGCTAATATGAACGCTCCTCTTCTAGGAACGGAAGGAAGATGATCAGAGTCGAACCCATCCACACTAGGGCCCCCATGACCAGGAGAATCCCGCCGAAATTGAACACCGCTCCGAGCAGGATCAGGAGCAACGGGAGTATCACGGACACGAAGAGCAGTACGAGCTTGGCCCTTGTTGGCTCCATCTAATCCTCCTTCAATTACCGCTGGACTTTAATAACTTTCCGCCGCCTTCCGCAGCGCCGCGATTCTCTCGGCAACGTTCCCGCCATAGATCGCCGAGCCCGCCACCAGGACATTGGCACCTGCCTCGACCACGGACCGTGCTGTCTCGGGACCTATCCCGCCGTCAACCTCTAGGTCGATTCCGGTTCCCAGCTCCTCAATCTTCTTGTACGCGTCCCTGATCTTTGGCACGACCTCGGGCATGAACTTCTGCCCGCTAGACCCTGGGTGAACCGTCATCACGAGGAGAAGATCCAGCTTCTCGAGAAAGGGTTCCGCATCGGAGAGTGGTGTTCCCGGGTTGAGGGACAATCCTGCTTTGTTCCCTCCCGCTCTGATCTCCTCCAGGACCGCGTCCGTGTCCTTATCCGATTCCGCATGGATCGTGATGAGGTCGGAGCCAGCGGCAATGAAATCCTGAATGAGGGTCTGCGGCCTCTGAACCATCAGGTGGCAATCGAACTCGAGGGTCGTGCATTCCCTTATTCGCTTCACCACCGGAGGTCCGATGGTGAGGTTCGGTACGAAGACGCCGTCCATGACATCTATGTGAATCATGTCGGCTCCTCCGTGCTCGGCAGCGACGACTTCCTCCCCGAGTTTGCAGAAGTCCGCGGACAATATGGAGGGCGCTATCTTGACCACGTCCCGCTTAATACCCAGAGGTTATTAAAGGCTTTTGAGGTCGCCGTCTCGAAAACGGGGGCGTCTCCCCTTGACACGAAATCTTATTACGCTTGAGCTTGTTACCCACTCGACTAGGCGGGGAGGTCCTGTTATGCCCAAGCACGGTCAAGAACTGATAGCTAGACTGGAGGATGAAGCTCTCAAGATTCGTCGACATCTCATACGGATGATCTATCAGGCTGGGTCCGGGCATCCTGGAGGTTCGCTCTCCGCCACAGATGTAATCGCTGCCTTGTACTTCCACGTGCTAAACGTGGACCCTGAGAATCCATCTTGGGAGGACAGGGACAGGTTCGTCCTGAGCAAGGGTCACGCGTGCCCTGCCTGGTACGCGGCTCTTGCGGAGAGGGGTTTCTTCCCCATCGAGGAACTGGATACCCTCAGGAAGATCGGGAGCAGGCTTCAGGGGCATCCGGACATGAGGAAGACCCCTGGCGTCGAGGCTTCAACGGGATCGGAAGGCCAAGGCCTCTCCGTGGGGATTGGAATCGCTCTTGCGGCCAAGCTCGATAGACGGAGCCACCGCGTCTATGTGATGGTGGGGGACGGTGAGAACGATTGCGGCCAGACGTGGGAAGCGGCCATGGCGGCGTCGTTCTTCAAGCTTGACAATCTATGTGCCATAGTCGACAGAAACCTGATGCAACTTGATGGCCCTACGAAGCACATAATGTCCCTCGAACCTCTTGCGGACAAGTGGAAGGCCTTCGGCTGGAAGGTCCTCGAGATTGACGGGCACAACTTCAAGGAAATCCTGAAGGCCTTCGACAAGGCCGAGAGTGTCAAGGGCGAACCCACTGTGATCATAGCAAGGACGCTGAAGGGAAAGGGCGTCAGCTTCATGGAAGGAGCGGTCGGGTTTCACGGAAAGGCGCCCAACGAGGAGGAGTACGAGCAGGCGATGGTCGAGCTCGGGGGCGAGCCATGAACTACGGGGCCTGGAAGAAGGAGAGTCAGAGAACCTTCTGGGCAAGGGCTCTTCTGGAGCTCGGAAGGGAGAGAAAGGACATCGTCGTCTTGAGCGCCGACCTCTCCACGTCCGTCAAGACCTCCGTGTTCGCAGAGGAGTTCCCGGAGAGACACTTCAACGTCGGGATCGCAGAGCAGAACATGATGAGCATCGCCGCGGGTCTTGCGGCCTCGGGGAAGACCGTCTTCGCGAGCACGTTCGCTGCTTTCGGGACGGGGAGGGTGTACGACCAGATAAGGCAGTCAATCGCATATCCAGAGCTCAACGTGAAGATAGTCGCGACGCACGCGGGAATAACGGTCGGTGGTGACGGAGCCACCCACCAGATCGTGGAGGACATCGCCCTCATGCGAGCACTCCCGAACATGACCGTGGTCGTGCCTGCTGACGCACCTGAGACGTATCTGGCGATAAGGGCGGTCGCGGACTATGTTGGCCCGGTCTACCTCCGAATGGGACGCGTGGATGTCCCCACGATTGCGTCCGTTGAGGACGACTTCGAGCTTGGCAAGGCAACGGTGCTCAGAGATGGTGACGATGTCACGCTCATCGGAACGGGCGTGATGGTATCGAGGTGCTTGGTCGCCGCCGACGAGCTGACGAAGGAGGGAATCGATGCCAGAGTCCTCAACATGAGCACGATCAAGCCGCTTGACAGGGACGCCCTGATTAAGGCAGCAAGGGACACTCGAGCCGTCGTTACGGCGGAGGAGCATAGCGTCATCGTGGGAATGGGAGCGGCTGTTGCGATGGACCTGGCCGAGAGCGCGCACGTCCCCATGAAGCGCGTCGGGATACCCGATGTGTTTGGAGAGTCCGGGGACTCGGACGAGCTGATGGAGAAGTACGGGTTGACCGCTGAGAACATAATCGAGGCGACGCACGATGTCATGAGAAGGAAGGGAGGAGCCCTATGAAGATATTCTTGGACACCGCGAATGTTGAGCACATCAGGGAAGCGAACAGCTGGGGAGTCGTGGATGGTGTCACTACCAACCCTACGCTCATCGCGCGAGAGGGTCGGAACTTCGAGGAGGTCGTCAGAGAGATCTGCGAGATCGTTGACGGACCCATAAGCGCTGAGGTCGTGAGCGAGGACGCAGAGGGCATGGTCAAAGAAGCCAGAGAGCTCTCCAAGATCCATAAGAACGTTGTGATAAAAATCCCCATGACGCCGGAAGGGCTGAAGGCCACAAGGACGCTGAAGGATGAGGAGATCAGGACGAATGTGACCCTAGTCTTTTCCTCGAACCAGGTCCTGCTCGCAGCGAAGGCCGGAGCCACTTTTGTGAGCCCGT
>JAGMCJ010000053.1 GCA_023129265.1 Thermoplasmata archaeon
ACTTGCAGAGCCTCCTCGGTGGATTCGCACGCTTGACTGTCCGGGACGGGCTCCTCCAGGGACTTCATGAGGCCACGGAAGGCGTCCCTGTCCTCGGATATGCGGATTGCCTCGAGGCTCGTTCCAAGGACCCTAACGCCGTGCTTCCTCAGAACACCCCGCTCGGCCAGCTCCGAGCACAAGTTCAGGGCGGTCTGCCCGCCCACGCCCGCCAACAGTCCGTCCGGCTTCTCCTTCTCGATGATCATCGTCAGGAACTCGGGCGTCAGCGGCTCGATGTAGACGGTGTCCGCCATGTCCGCCTCCGTCTGTATCGTGGCGGGATTCGAGTTGACCAGTATCGTCTCGTATCCTTCCTCCCGCAGGGAACGGATCGCCTGGGAGCCTGAGTAGTCGAACTCGGCGGCCTGCCCTATCACGATTGGACCGGACCCGATGACCATGATCCTTCTGAGCTTCCTAGCCACGGTCCGCCTCCATCATTTCCATGAATTGGTCGAACAGGCTCAGGCTATCGTGCGGGCCCGGCGACGCTTCAGGATGGTACTGGACGGAGAACACGGGCAAGCTCTTGTGGCGGAGCCCCTCGATGGTCCCGTCGTTGAGGTTCCTCTCCGTCACCTTCAGTTGCCTCGGTACCCCGTCGCTCACCGCGAACCCGTGGTTCTGGGAGGTTATCCTCACCTTCTTCCTCGAATCGATGACGGGGTGGTTGCCGCCCCTGTGCCCGAACTTGAGCTTGAACGTCTCCGCGCCCAGGGAGAGCGCAAGGAGCTGGTGTCCCAGGCAAATCCCCATTATCGGTAGCTCTCCGACGAGGCGCTTGATGGTTTGAGCGGTCCTCTCCATCAGGGCGGGATGGGCGGGGTCCCCTGGTCCGTTCGATATCAGAACGCCGTCGGGCTCGAGTTCCAGGATCCGCTCGGCGGGGGTCCCATAGGGCACTCTGATCACCTCCGCCCGCGATGCGAGGTTGCTGATTATGCTCCTCTTCGCCCCGCAGTCCATCAGGACGACCCTCTTGCTCCCGGAACCGTAGCGGTGCGTCCGCCTGCAGCTCACTTCCGCGACCAGATTGGACTCCGTGGGGTGCTCCATCTCTCTGACCCGCTCAAGGATGTCCTTCGGCCTCGCGTTCTTGGCGGTGCAGACGGCCGCCTTGAGCGTCCCGTGCTCCCGTATCTTGATGGTCAGCATCCTGGTGTCGACGCCAGAAATGCCCGGGATGCCGTGCCTGAGCAGGAACTCGTGCAGGGTCATCCTCGACGTGCGGTGGGAGGGCGTCATGCAGTTCTCTCTCACGACGAACGCCCTGGGCTGGATCCTGGGCGACTCGAACGTGGACGAATCGACCCCGTAGTTCCCTATCAGCGGGTACGTCATCATGAGGATCTGGCCGCGATAGGACGGGTCCGTCAGGGCCTCGCAGTAGCCCGTCATGTTCGTGTTGAAAACGATCTCCCCGTACGCCGTCCCGCTTGCACCAAAAGAGACACCCTCGAGGACCGTTCCGTCTTCGAGCACTAGGAGCCCTCTCATTGGATGACCTTTGCGGGATAGCCGTCCTCGCATTTAGGGTTATCGAATCCCTGCGGCGTTCGAGTCCAGGACAGGGCAAATAGTTTTTATGCGGAAATCACTTCTTCAACTGAGGTGGACTATCTTGGCCAGGAAGCTTCTGCTGTTGTCCTTGGTAATGCTGATTGCCGTGTCCCTTTGCGCGCAGGTCACCGCTCAAGACCTCGCGGAGGTCCATGAGGTGGATGTCTACGATAAGGACCTCGAAGCGGGGGAGAAGGTGACCTTCAAGTGGCTGATTTATAACAAGAACGATTCGAGCATCCTTGTGACGGTCGAGGGGAGCCCCTTGAGCGGGGAGGATTGGTCCGCGTCCCTCAGTCATACGTTTTTCGTCATAAAGACGGACGAGTCCGCGAACGTCACGCTTGACGTCGAGTCCACAAAGGACGTGGACGCAATGACCGTTCCATTTGCCGTCTGGCTGAACGAGACGCTCGCCGCAGACCCGGTGATTGTCGAATCACATCTAATGAACGCCACCGTCAACTTCCTCGTGGCCCCGATAGTGCCGGAGCCGGAGAACAAGATATTCGGATTCTGGGACAACCCACTTCCAGAGCCCTTCAACGAGCGATGGATGACGTTCATCATCACCATACTCATTTGGGCGGGAATCGCGGGCCTGGTGATAGGGATAATCGATCCCAGCATAAAGAGCCTCGCGAAGAAATCCGAGAGCGAACTGGATGACATTGTCTGGAACATCATCAGGTTGCCTCTTTTCGTGATAATCGTGTTCTACGGCTTCATCAACTCGCTGGTCATCTTGGGCCTGCCTCACGAGTATATGGACCCCGTTTCCCTGGTCTACAGCATCCTCGTGGTCCTGATTCTCACTTGGCTCGCCTACAGGATTTTCTCAGGAATCCTGACATACTACGGTCAAACGGTGGCTCAGAAGACCCAGACCAATCTGGATGACGTGCTCGTGCCCGTGATCAAGAAGATCGGCGGGATACTGATTTTCGTCATAGGCATCGCGACCCTGGTGTCCCTCTTCGGGATCGACATAACCGCGTTCCTGGCGGGTATGGGCGTGCTCGGCATCGCAATCGCGTTCGCGGCGCAGGAGAGCCTGTCCAACTTCTTCAGCGGCATGTTCCTGCTTCTCGACAGGCCCTTCGTGGAGGGCGACCTGATCGAGGTCAACGGTAAGCGATGCAGGATCGAGAAGATCGGGCTGAGGTCAACGACGCTCTATCACAGGTCCGCTCACAAGACACTCGTCGTCCCGAACAACCAGCTCGCGCGGGAGACGATAGTCAACATAGTGGAACCCGACCTCGAGTACCGCCTGAGCCTGACGATCGGCGTCGACTACGACTCGGATATCGACAAAGTGAAGGAGGTCATGGTGGGCGCCGCCAATAGCCACCCTCACGTCCTCCAGGAGGAAAGGAAGATGGCCTATGCTCGGGTCGAGGAGTTCGGGGACTCGGCGATTGTGATGAAGATGAAGCTCTGGATAGACAACGCCGACAAGCGCAACAGGTACGCCGGTCAGATCCGGGAGCTGGTAAGCAAGGCCTTCAAGCGCGAGGGAATCGTGATCCCGTTCCCGACGAGGGACGTGTACTTGAAGAGGGAATAGCTACTCCTTCGGCTCGTCGACCGGTTCGAGTTCCTCCCACTTGGGCGGCTCCTCAACCGTAGCGGGCGGTGGCTCCTGACCCCACGTGGGCGGCGGTGCCATTGGCGGTGGCGGTTGCACTGGCTGTGCAAGAACAGGCTGTATCTTGCCGTCCAGTATCCTCTGCCTCGCCGCCCTGTAGGCGATGAAGAAGAGTATCATCCCAAGCAGACTCACGACATAAGTCGCGTATGAGATGGCTGTGTTCATATCCAGCTGTTCGACTTCATCGAGGTCTAGGACGCCAGAACCAGGAAGACTTGCCACTACCAGGATCATTGACAGTACGGGAGGGAAGATCTGCAGGCCGAAGCCTGTCCAAAGCATCCACCGTTTGCCTTGCTCAGTCAACTCCAGGGGATAGTAGACCAGCGCCAATGACATGGTGATCGTGGTGGCGAGAAGGAATGCAAAGAAGATGATTATCTGGTTTCTGAAGCCCGCAGCATCAATCTCGATTGTCGGATCAGTACCATCCGGAGTCAGCATAATGGCTGAGGCCATCCCAATGATAAGAACTACGAAGCTAACAACGAACAGTATGATGCTCAGGATTATGAGTATTAGCGCTGTTGAGGCCTTCGATTCATGCTTCTTGCCGAATTCTCTTTTGCCCCGATGCATTTCGTATAGGAATAGCAAGAAGAAAATGAACAACACCACCAGGATTATCCCAATGAAGCAACACAATGTAAGGACAACAGAGGATTGAGCGCCTGCTGTCGCGGTAGGCACACTCATGAAGAGGAAAAGCACGTCCGCCAGTATGAGCAACACTATGAGATAGCTTCCGTACTTCAGGCCCGCCGGTGTGTGAAGCTTTCTTGCCATCGGCGGTGGTCCCGCGTACCGTGCCGGCGGTTGCGTTTCTCCATACAAGATACCCACTCCGAGAAACGAATCTTCTGTCCGCTGATAAATGTTCCCTTCGCCACCCGTGCATGCTACTGGACAAGCATCCTAGCAACCAGCTCTCCCAAGGCTGCCAGGTCCTCCGTGTGCAGGATCCGCCCCGCCAGGCGGTCGAAGAGTATGTTTGCGGACCCAGGTATCTCCTCATCTCCCCTCCAGATGATAATCGTCAGCGCGAGCTTTGGAAAGACGGGAACCTCAAAGGAGACATCGCCGTGGTCCACTCTCCTCCCGCCCAGCTTCTCCACCCGCGGTTCCAGCTCTTCCGGGGTTTCCGCAAAGGCTTGCTTGACCGGTTGAACCGCCCTGCTCACGAAGGCACCATAGTAGGAATTCCCGCCCCAGAAGTCCCTGAAGGATACAAGTTCGCCCGTGGGTGTGGACTCGTCAACGCCGACGACATAATGGAGAACGAGTGTCGCGAAGAAACGGTTTGCGGCCGAACCGTCCTCGTTCTTGACCACGCGCTCATCAAAGTCCAGGAGATATCGTTGCCCGAGAAATGTTATCTCAAGAACCCCATCCTTCAGCTCTCCGAGCGAGTGCTTCGCCACCGTCGCTCGGTCCTTTGACTCGAGCTCCTTCCACGCCTCCTCTATCACTCCGTTCAACGAGCTGGGTTTCTTCCTTTCTAGAAGGTCGGGCATTAGCCCAAGACCTCCGTCACGCCCCGTCCCGCCAATATCCCCGTGGCGGCGGCGTTGACGATGTCCCCGGAGAGGCCCACGCCGTCTCCCGCCGCGAACAGGTTCCTCACGCTCGTCTGCATGTTCCTGTCCACATCGACCTCCATCGCGTAGAACTTGATTTCAGGCGCGTATATCAGCGTGGAGTTCGCCGCGACGCCGGGTATAATCTCGCTCAGCTTCTCCAGCGCCTCGATGATGTCGGTCACTACGCGACCGGGGAGGGCCATGGAGATGTCTCCTGGAGTGACGTCCCTGAGCGTTGCAACGACGAGGTTGGATTTCAGGCGGTCCCGGTTCGACCTTCTTCCCCTTCTCAGGTCCCCCATCCTCTGTATGATGGGCTTCCCGCCGCCGATCGTTGTCGCGAGCTCGGCGATGGACTTCCCGTAGATGGTCGTGTTCTCCACCGGCTCGGTCAGCTCAACCCTCACGAGCAGCGCGAAGTTCGTGTTATTCGAATGCTCCGAGACCATGGAGTGGCCGTTCACGCCGATGAAGCCGTCGTACCTCTCCCTGACGACGTATCCTCGCGCGTTAGTGCAGAACGTCCTGACGAAGTCATCGTAGCTCCTCGTGTGGATGTGGAACTTCGGGTCCATGTTCACCTTCGTGACGGGGTCCATGATTATCGCGGGGACCTCGATTCTCACGCCGACGTCGATGGGTCCGAAATGCGCGGTCACGACTCCCTTTGCCACGAGTTCCTCCACCCACGGTGCACCTACACGGCCAGGGCACAGGATTACCGCTTTGGCGGAGATCCTCTCGTCGTCCGTCCGGACACCTCGGCAGACGCCGTTCTCTATCAGCAGATCAGTGACTCTCGTGTCCAAGAGGAACTCGACGCCTCGGCCCCTCAGATCCTCGGCGAAGGCCTCTATCACCTTCGGGGCGTTGTCCGAGCCGATGTGCCTCTGCGGGATGTTGATGAACTTGACCCCTGCGGACGCGGCTTTGTGGCTGAGCTTCTCCACCTCGCTCTGGTCTGGTGTATGGAGCTTCTGCGGTGCTCCGTGCTTCAGGAAGACCCTGTCAACATCGTCCACGAGCTGCCAGGCCTGCTCGGGGGTCTCCACGAACTCCGTCAGGTCCCCGCCGATGTCGGGTCTCAGGTTCAGCCGCCCGCCAGAGAACGTGCCCGCCCCGCCCAGGCCGCACATGATGTCGCAGGGCTTGCACTTCTCGCACCTCCAGTGGTACTTGAGCGGGCACTCCCTCTCCTTCACATCCTTGCCCATCTCGATGACGAGGATTCTCTTGCCGTCCGCTAGCTCGTTGGCCGCGAAAAGGCCTGCAGGGCCAGAGCCGACGATGATTACATCCCACATATCGCCACCGGGGCCGATGTGGATACTTTGAGGTTGGATAAGTAGATAACGCTAACAAGCTTTATAAATCGAGCCTTCATCCTACTGGCATATGACCGAGGAGGAGTCGGAGATGGATTTTCCAATAGACATTCACGCCGATGACTGCGGGGAGTGCCGGATATGTCCGGCCGCCTGCCCGTACGAGGCAATTGAGATTGACACGGAGAGGAACGTCGCCGTCCTTGACCAGGAGAAGTGCATGATCTGCGGTATCTGCGCACCCGCGTGCCCAATCAACGCAATCGACACCTACTACTACGACCCGAATGCGCTCAGGGGCTACCTGGAGAGCAAGATGGCCAACGGCGGGGACACGCTCGTCATATACTGTCGGGGAAGCGCGCCCTCGGACGAGGAGCTCGTCGAGATGGTCGGGGTGGAGGAGTTCATACCCATGGCGATACCGTGCATAGGCAGGATGCCTCTGGACACGTACATGGACGCGGTCAACATGGGCATCGAGCGCATCTTCGTCATCGCGTGCGAGGAGAACTTCTGCCGCTTCACAGAGGGAGCGGAGACGAACACGACGAAGATGCTCACTGCCCAGATGATGTTGGAGGACATCGGCTACCCAGAGGACACCGTCACGCTGCTCAGGAACACGCTTGTGGCCGAGGTCGACAGGGATGCCTGCGTCGGGTGCGGGAACTGCTTCGCGCTCTGCCCGTTCGACGCCGTCACGATGGAAAGCCCGGGCATCTCGAACATAGACCCGGAGAAGTGCCGCGGGTGCGGGATCTGCGTCCCCTACTGCACTGGGATGGCGATTGAGCTCAAGAAGTCCGAGTACGAGCCCGTGTCGAAGAAGGTCGAGGCGGAGGTCAAGAGGACCGAGCCCAAGCTGGTCGTCTTCGGATGCCAGTGGAGCGAGTTCAGGCTGCTGGACGACATCTACGAGGAGCACCTTCCCGAGGACATCGGGTTCGTGGAGCTCCCCTGCGCCGGAAGGATAGACCCGCTGCACGTGCTGGAGGCGTTCAAGAACGGAGCCGATGGCGTCCTCATCGTCGCCTGCCCCGAGGACCTCTGCAGGCTCGAGGAGGGGAGCAAGCACGCGCACAGGCGGGTCGAGAGCCTGAAGGCGCTTCTCGAGGAGGCGGGGATAGACCCGGACAGGCTTCAGCTGATGGAGGCCACGCCGCGCATCATCGGTAGCTTCGCCAACGCCCTGGAGGACTTCAAGCAGAACATGAAGGAGCTTGGCACCGCCAAGAAGGTGGGGGAGGGAACAGGATGATAGTCACGGAGGAGAAACCGCTCGAGGAGATCATGAGCTTCCTGAGCGGGTACAAGAAGATACTCGTCGCCGGGTGCGATGGCTGCGACCAGCCCCCGCGCGGGTTGAGGGAGGCGAAGAGCCTGGCATTGCTCATCGAGATGGCCTCCAAGCTCAAGGGCGAGGAGGTCGAGACCATGTACACGACGGTCATCAAGCAGTGCGACGACAAGATCGCGCACTCGACGCTGAGCCCGCTCATGGAGGGCGTGGACGCCGTCGTCTCGCTCTCGTGCGGCATAGGCGTTCAGGTCCTCAGCGACGTGCTCGAGGACGCTCCCGTGTTCCCCGGGCAGAACACGATGTTCATGGGCTCGGAGGAGCGGGAGATGGGAACGGTCTCCGAGAGGTGCGCCGCGTG
>JAGMCJ010000054.1 GCA_023129265.1 Thermoplasmata archaeon
AACTCGTTGCGCACACAGCGCTCGGGGAGGGCCTGCTTCTTGAATACGCGGTGAAAAGGTGAAGCTGCTCTGCGACCACATGCTCGGCACATTGGCGAAATGGTTGAGGTTCCTGGGGCTCGACACGGAGTTCATTGGCCCCGTGAGCGACAAGGAACTGAAGGTAATCGCCCTGTCCGAGGCCCGCGTGATTCTGACGAGGGACAAGGAGCTCAGCAACAACAAGGACGTCGAAGCCGTGTACGTGGAGAGCGGGGACATCGACGATCAGCTCGTTCAGGTTCTCCGAGCGCTCAACCTGGAAGTCGAGGAACCGATGTCCAGATGTTCTACCTGCAACGGTCTAATCGAGGAAATCGGGCGGGAAGAGGCGAAAGGCAACGTGCCCGAGGACGTCCTAGCCGACCGGGACATGTTCTGGCGGTGCAAGGAATGCGGAAAGCACTACTGGCAGGGAAGTCATTGGGGAGGAATCCTCGAGAGGATTGAGAAGATCAAGAGTCAGGTCTCGTAGTAGTCCTCTCTGACGATTTTTCCGGTGTTCGCATTCACGATTATCGCGCCCAGTGTGCCCTCGACGCACCACACCGGGAGATAGACCAATCCCGTGTGCCTCGTCGAGATGCCCTCTTCCTCGGGGCTTTCGACTCTCTTCTCGACTATCGTTGCGTGATTTGCTTCGTGGACGCTCTCGATCTCCCTCGTCCCGAGCTCGCGGGCGGCCCCCCTGGCAATCTCCGAGGCAGACTCCTCACCAATCTTCGGTTCCAGGGTCTCATGTGTGGTGTCTATCGCCTCGACGGTCTCGAAGTCCATCTCCCAGGTCTCCCACTGGGATGTCAAGGCGTTGACGGCAATGCAGCCGTCCACGACTCTGTCGTCCTCGCCGGGCACATGCAATACGCTCTCGAAGTCATATACGAAGTGAGGAACGAGCTGGAGCATGTAATTGAATCCCCTCACCGTCTTCTTTCCGATTTCTCTGATTTCATCTTTTGTCAGGACCGGCCTGACGATTACCTCTTTCGCCTTCTCGTCTTCCTCGAGATTCTCCGGAAGATTGAGCACTTCGAAGAGCCCCCCCTTTATGCGGTCTTCGACCTCATCGAGTCCCCAGAGCGAGACCTTGCGATCCAGAGCCGCCTTCTGCTCTTTGCTGGAGAACTCGTACGTTGGAATGGCGACCTTGAACCACGGCTCCTTGCTGACCTCCCTCAGGAAGGTGTCCAGCTCCCCTTCTGAGATGATCGCCACCAAAACCGACTTGCCAGCCTTCTCGGCTCGGATCCTGTTCTTCTGAAGCTCGACCGAGAAACCTTGGGACCTAAAGATCTGGGCCACGATGTTCTCTAGCATTACAGAGAGGAATCGCCTGTGGGCATAAAAAGGTTAATCTGACCTCTCCGAGAACGAGCACCAAAAGGATTAATACGAATGGGAGAATGGGAAACATGATGAGAAGAGCCTTCCTCGTCGCTCTTGGGCTATTCATCTTGGGCATCGCGTTACTGGCTGTGAGCGTAGCCCAAGGCGGCGGGACGGTCTATCTTGCCTTGATCTTCCCCATCTACGTCGGATCAGACGTTTGGGGCTTCTTCGGCATTCTCTGCGTGATCGGCGCATTTTTCGTCGGGTTCCTCGGCCTCGTTCCCGCGAGATTGCCCGCGGGAGGGTCAGACAGTGGAGGGCAAGGAGCCCCTCCCTCTGGAGGACCTGAGAAAAGGTTCGGCGGAGTCGTAATGCTGGGGCCAGTTCCGATAATCGTGGGTTCGGACGTGAAGATGTCTATGATCGCGATCGTGCTCGCGATAGTCCTGATAATCGTCCTTATGGTCAGCATGGTGCTTTTCATTCCCGGGATTCTAGGATAACCTCGGTTTTTAATACGACCAACTGTTTTCCCCCCGTGGTCAAATGAAGATTCTCGTGAACGATCCAATCGCAGAAGTGGCAATCGACCTTCTGAAAGCGAAGCACGAAGTCGACGTGATGGAGTACGGAGCAATCGAACTCCTCAGCAACATCGGTCGCTATGACGCCATAGTCGTCAGAAGCAGGACAAAGGTGACCGAGGACGTCATCCAGAAGGGTGAGAACCTCAAGGTCATCGGAAGAGCTGGCGTCGGGGTGGACAACATCGATGTCGAGGCAGCGACCGCAAGGAGAATCCCAGTCGTCTTCTCGCCCAGGGGGAGCACCGTGTCCGTCGCGGAGCTGGCCATAGGGCACATGATCTCGCTAGCAAGGAACCTCGTGTTCTCCGACCGCAGCATCAGGGCCGGGAAATGGGAGAAGAAGAAATATAGAGGAACCGAGCTTCAGGACAAGGTCCTCGGTCTTGTGGGCGCAGGAAGGATCGGTGCCGAGGTCGCCAAGCGGGCAAAGGCGTTCGGAATGAGCGTTCTCGCGTTCGACCCGTACTTGAGTGATGAAATAGCTGATAAAATCGGGGTGGAACTGGTTGAGCTTCCGAGACTCCTCAAGGAAGCGGATTTCGTGAGCGTTCATGCGATTCTAACGCCCGAGACCAAGGGCCTCATCGGCAAAGAAGAACTGGACGCGATGAAAGAGACCGTCTACTTGGTCAACTGCGCGAGGGGAGGAATCGTCGACGAGGCCGCACTCGTGAATGCGCTCGAGGAAGGACGTATCGCCGGCGCAGCCCTCGACGTCTTCGAAAACGAGCCTCCAGGAGACGGTCCTCTTCTGAGGCTCGAGAACATACACTTGACTCCACATCTGGGCGCGTCAACGACCGAGGCTCAGGTAAGGGCGGGCTCGATCGTTGCTGAACAAGTGCTCAAGGTTCTTGGCGGGGAGCAACCGAACCAGATTGTTAACAGAGAGATTTACGATTAATCGGCGTCCGCCACTCTGTGGGCGGCTTCCGTGAGGGTGAGGTTCTCCCCTTTCCTCACCTCCCTTATGTGTGACATGATCTCGATGTAGTCCTCGTACTTCCCGCCAGACCTCCTCACGGCCTTTCCGACTGCCCTCTCGAGCGTCTCGTTCTTTCTCCTGCGCTCTAGAGCATCCCTTATGACTTTGGCCCTGTCCATTCATTCTTCCTCGCAGACGTTGATGAAGTTCCTGAATATCTCGTAGCCGTGCTCCGTGTGCTCGACCTCAGGATGAAATTGAATGCCGTAGAAAGGCTTCTTGGCGTGTTTCATGGACTGGACCTGGCAGTTCTCTGAATGAGCAAGGACGATGAAGTCAGGCGGGACCTCGCTGACCTCGTCGCTATGTGATTCCCAAGCCTCGAACTTCCTCGGCAGGCCCACGAAGAGATCGTCCTCCTCATCGACGATTATCGTGGCCTTGCCGAACTCAGGGATTCCGGATGCCCCAGCCTTCCCGCCGAAGAATATCGCCATGAACTGATGGCCCACGCAGATGCCCAAGATGGGGATGCCCGCCTTCTCCAGGTATTCGCCGCTTCTGCCCATCTTGTCCACTTCCAGCCCAATGCGGGGCGCCCCGCCGGAGAGCACGAGACCGTCAGCGTCAATCTCCTCAAGAGGGGTCGTGTTGGGTATTATCTTCGTATCGACACCGATGTCCCTGAGAACCCTCCACTCCCTGTGCGTCCACTGTCCGCCGTTGTCGATGACGTATATCTTCACATGCGGTCATCGAGAAACAGAATATAAACCTTTGACCGCTACTCCCACTCTATGGTGGCAGGCGGTTTGTGGGTGATGTCGTAGACGACGCGGTTCACCGATTTGATCTCGTTCGTAATCCTCACGGAGATCGTCTCGAGAACATCGTGCGGGATGTGCATGTACTTGGCGGTCATGCCGTCGACGGACTCCACCGCTCGAACCGCGACGGTGTTCCCGTAGGCACGCACGTCTCCATGGACGCCCACGGATTTGAGCGGGAGGAGGACAGCGAAGTACTGCCACGGGATGTCCATCTTGCCTGATTCGGCAGCCTTCTCGATCTCCTCCTCTGCTATCGCGCACGCCTCCCTGACCACTTCCACTCTCTCGGGGGTGACCTCACCGAGTATCCGTATGGCAAGTGCGGGACCGGGGAATGGCTGTCTCTCGGAGACGGATATGCCCAGTGACCTCGCCACCTTTCTCACTTCGTCCTTGTAGAGGTCCCTCAAAGGCTCGACCAACCTGAGCTTCATCGAGGACGGGAGGCCGCCCACATTGTGATGGGACTTAATCGTGTCGCGGAGTTGACCGCCACTCTCAATCCAATCAGGAGCAATCGTTCCCTGGACGAGATATTCCGCTCCCCAGTCAATCGCTTCACGTTCGAATATCTCGATGAACTTGTTCCCTATGATTTTCCGCTTCTCCTCCGGGTCGATGACGCCCTTCAACGATTCAAAGAACTCATCGCTTGCGTCCACGATCTTGTACGTCACCCCGGTCGCTTCAAACGTCTTGGCGACTTCGGCGTCCTCGTTCTTGCGCATGAACCCGTTGTTGACGTAGACCGCAAAGAGCTGCTCGCCTACCGCGCGGGCCATGAGGATTGCCGCGACCGTGCTATCCACGCCCCCGGAGACGGCTATTATGGTCTTTCCGTCGATCTCCGCGGCAAGCTTCTCGGTCTGCTCTTCGATGAACCTCTCCGGATCGAACAACTAATCACCAATTGACCTCGAATCCTCGATTGTCCATTCCTTCAGCCTCTTTCTGTGCTTCTCCAGCTTCTCTCTCAACTGCTCGTCGGAGAGCGATAGAATCTCGACCGCCAGAATAGCTGCATTCTCTCCCCTGTCCAGCCCGACCGCCGCAACGGGAATCCCAGGGGGCATCTGCACAACGGACAGGAGGGAATCGAGGCTGATCCTCCCGCTCACTGGCACTCCGATGACGGGCCGTGTGGTCTTTGCAGCAACGGCTCCAGGAAGTGCGGCCGAAAGACCGGCGATTGCTATGATGACCTTGGCATCGCTTTTCTCGATCTCATCGTGCAGGTACTCGGGGGACCTGTGGGCCGACGCCACGATCATCTTGGAGTCCACGCCGAACTGCGCGAGGATGTCTATGGCCTTGTCTCCGATCTTCTTGTCGGACTTGCTGCCGAGGACTACGAGCACAGACATTGTTCTCACTACCCAAAGACACGAGAAAACAGATAAGGGTTTCTGAGCCTAGGACTTCATTATGGTCAGAAGGAACAGACCTATGGCCAAACCTGCCCCGATTAGTGCCGCGACCAGAACATATATGGATCCCACGATGAGGCTCCCCAGGTCATCGACTTTTAGGAAGTCGCCCAACGCGCTCTTCTGTTGCCACTCAAGGTATGCCCAGATAATCCCTATTACAACTCCGCCCGCGAGCAAACCTGCTCCTATCTTCCTGCTCTTCCCGCTACCGAAATATGCCGTGAAGGCTCCTGTTATGAGCAGGAAGAGAGCGAACGAGAATATCAATATCGTTATGAATTCTCCGGCACTGACTTCTATCATCTGTTGTCCTCCTAGAACTTGATTCCCGTTAGGGTCTTTGTGTCTATCACGCCACTTATCGATCTAATCTTGTCGACCACAACTTGCCCGAGAACATTGAAGTCCTCCGCTTCGATTTTGGCGATAAGGTCGTATTCACCGAAGAGCGGATGGAGCTCAACTATCTCATCGACGTTCTGGAGCTCATTGTAGACCTCATGCTCTTTGGCCGGTGCAGTGCTTATCAGAACAAAACCTATGGCCACAGTCTCACCCGAGCACCCTAAAGTTTTCGCCGTCTATAAAGCTTTCTATGCGAGCCACAGCGGGTACTGGCTACCCCCGAAATCGCCCCTTTTCCGACGGAACTCGGCGATTCCTAGCGGACCTTCTCCGCGCGTGAAAGAACCTCTTCCCACGTCGGGATGTTCGTCTGTCCGCCTCGGGACTCCATCGCAAAGCTCGCTGTCGCCGAGCCTGCCCACCCGCACTGGTCAAAGTCCATGCCTCTGCTCCACGCGGCGTAGAAGCCCGCCCGGTAGGCGTCCCCCATTCCCGTGGCCTCCTCGGTTCTGTCGGGCCTTATCGCCGGTATCTCGAACCTCTCTCCTTCGTGGAAAACGAGGCTCCCGTTCTTTCCCAATGTGACTATGAGAAGATCCACAATCTCCGCGATCTCTTCCTTCTTCTGCAATCCAGTATACTTGAGCGCCGTTCTGATCTCGCTCTCATTCGCAAAGAAATGATCCGCCTTCCTCAGGAGCGCATTGAACGTATCCTTGTCGTAGACATAGTGGATCTCTTGCGCGGGGTCGAAGCTCACCTTCCTTCCCAGCTCGAGTGCGAGGTCAATGACCTTGATGTAGTATTCTGGCCTTCCTGTGCAGATGTGGACGATTTCTGAGTGCCTGACAGTGTTCTCACGGACCTCGAAGCCCCCCGAGTCCCGGTACGGGCCCTGGTCAATCACACAGATCTGATTGTGCTCCCGGTCCGAGAATATCCACGCGACTGGAGTGTTGTACCCTTCGACCTTTGCGAGCTCTGATATCTCAACGTTCGCCCGCCTCAAAGCCTCTTCGTAGTCAGCGGGGAAGTCCTCTCCCACGAATGAGGATAACGCAGTCCTCACCCCGAGGGACGAGGCGATTCTCGCAATGTTGGCGCCGGTCCCCCCGAAAAAGACCTGTCTGTCGATAAGCTCGATCGACGTGTTTGGCGGAGGAAGTCGCGGTACGGTGATTATGTAGTCGAGAACTGTGTGGCCGTACACTCCCAGGAAGAACTCAGTCATCCGATCATCCTTTGTCAAGTACCCTCTTTCCAGTCAGTGAGATACTTCTCTTGAGAGGCCGTCAGTCCGTCTATCTCGACTCCCATGGTCTTGAGCTTCAGGCGGGCAACCTCCTCGTCGATTTCCCTCGGAATATCGTACACCTTGTTTTCGAGCGATTCGTAATTCTTGGAGATATGCTCCAGGGCGAGGGCCTGGATGGAGAAGCTCATGTCCATGATTTCAACGGGGTGACCCTGACCCGCCACAAGGTTGATCAATCTTCCCTCGCCGAGAAGGTACACGGACCTCCCGTTCTTCAAGTCGTATCGCTCCACGAACTCCCTGACCTTCTCGACCTTCTTCGAGGCCTTCGAGAGCGCCTCCTTTGATATCTCGTTGTCGAAGTGTCCAGCATTGGCGAGGATGCA
Source organism: Thermoplasmata archaeon (assembly GCA_023129265.1). Classification (GTDB taxonomy): domain Archaea; phylum Thermoplasmatota; class Thermoplasmata; order RBG-16-68-12; family JAGMCJ01; genus JAGMCJ01. The sequence continues at coordinate 7,127 of JAGMCJ010000054.1, forward strand.
GCCGTCTTTGACGATGTCGGTGTGTTCGGCTGTGAAAACGTCCTTGCATCCAGTCGCGCTCACGATGAAGTCTGCGCTTTTCGCGGCATCCGACATCGGCATGACCTCGAAGCCATCCAGTTTCGCCTCCACCGCCCTCACCGGATTGACCTCGGTCACGATGACGTGTGCTCCCATGCCCTTTGCCCTCATCGCTATGCCTCTGCCGCACCATCCGTAGCCCGAGACCACGAATCTCTTTCCCGCAATCAGGAGGTTCGTGCTCGTCATTATCCCGTCCAAGGTCGATTGGCCAGTTCCGTATCGGTTGTCGAAGAGATATTTCATATGTGCGTCGTTGACAGAGATGACGGGGAACTCGAGCTCTCCGGACTGTGCCATTGCCCGCAGGCGGATTATTCCAGTGGTCGTCTCCTCGTTTGCTCCCTTCACAGACCTCAGCAGCTCCTTTCTCTTTGTGTGGACTAAGAAGATCAGATCTCCCCCATCGTCTATGAGGAAGTCTGGTTTCAGGTCGAGGACGGAGTTCAGGTTGCTGTAGTACTCGTTTCTCGTCTCCCACTTCTTCGCGTACACGTCCAGACCGTACTCCTCCCTCAGGGCCAGAGAAACCGAATCGTCGGTGGACAGAGGATTGCAGGAGGCCAGTCTCACATCGGCTCCGGCCTCACTGATGGTCCAGGCCAGTATCCCTGTTTTTGCCTCCACGTGAAGGGCCATGCCGACCTTGAGGCCCTCGAACGCACGTTCCTTCTTCAACCGCCTTCGGACCTCGCCCATCAGCTCCATATGGGTCTTCGCCCATTCGAGCCTCCTGACACCTTTGAGCAAAACATCTTCAGTCATGACGTGTCACAGATAACCGGGACGGATTATCTCCTTTTCGGTCAGTCCCTTTTTGTTCTCCTCAAGTAGGCGTACCCGAGAGTGACAGCAATTAGCATCAGCATGATTGAGATGGGCTCAAGGCCTGGAAGGGGCGGCGCTGTCCCACCTGACCGGTCGACGAACACGGCCTTCTGATCCGCACCGTCAGAATAGCCAGTCTTCGAGACTTCCGCGATGACTAGGAAGGTCGTGTCCACGGTCACCGAAGCCGTGAACGTGGTCTGGAACACTCCGTTCGCATCGGTCATCCCAGAGGGGTTGCTCAGGCTCCCCTCGAGCTCTTCTGGAGCTATCCGGAGGCTGATTTCAGCACCCTCAACCACCGCGAGGGTCTGCAGGTCTCTGACAGTGACGGTGATGGACGCCGTGTCGCCAGAGGATATCCTCGCAGGGTTTCTTGCCAAGTCAACGAGAAGAACTCTGGCTTCCGGATCGACCGTGATCTCACCCTGCGCCGCGCCCTCAGGGTAACCAGGTGTAATCGCGCGGGCAATGAAGACCGCTGTGTCAGGCTCAGTCAGGGCTGGTGCCGTCCACGTGAACTCGAACGAACCATTGTCCGTGTATCCTGTGTAACTCGTATCGGGGTCCAGCGATTCCGTTACCGTGACGAAGACTCCATGCATAGATGCGAACGTCTCAGGATGATTCACCTCGACCTTGACGCTCAGAACCTCGCCGGAGCTGATTTGGCTCGCCAGGATAATCACCGATACCCTTAGAGGATCTCCCTGTGTCAAGTGAAGGTTCCTGAATGACCAGAAGTTGTAGACTCCCTCCGCCATGTTCACCCAGCCTGTGAACTTCGTCCGGTTGACTGCCTCCTTCACTTTGTAATGGAGTATCGGGATGATGGGGTTCTCCTCAGCGATCCAACCCTGGGCATGTTTGACGAGTTCCTGCCTTTCCGTCACGCTCAACGTGGCGTCGGCTTCCTCAAGTATCTGATCAAGGGTTGGGTTACTGTATCCCATGTAGTTCGCCGAACCGCTTGAGTGGAGTACGTCTCTGATGAAACTCGGTTCTCGTTTGGCATCGAGGACGTCCATGAAGATATCGAAACTGCCCTGGGTCACGTTGAAGTACAGATCTTCCCAGCTAAGCATTTCCTTATTCCTAACGTCGAAGCCGATTGTCTGGAGTTTGCCTATCAGGTCCTTCGCTATTGGGTCTTTGTGGACCTCGATACTGGATGATGGATAGTAGAAATCGAAGTGGAATTCCGAGCCGTCTGGCTTTTCAAGGAGGCCATCAGAATCCTTGTCGGTGTAGCCAGATTCGGCGAGCATGATTTTCACTGCGTCCAAGTCAGGCCCCCTCTCACCACCCTCGACCTTGTACTTGACTCTATATCTCGGGACACTGGAGTTGAGCCAATATGAATTTATGGGATGTATGACGGAGTCAGCAACGAGGGTATAGGGCACCATCGTTAGGTATAAGTCTTTGTCAGTGCACATCGCAATCGCTTTTCTGATAATCGGATTATCGAGCGGGTCCTCCTGTGTGTTCATTCCGACATAAAGGAATTTGAAGGTGGGATTCATGAATACGGAAACCCTTGAGACAATGGTTTCATTCGAATAGTTCAAGAACACTGAGCTTTCTGTCCCCGTGAGAGGCCTGCCAATGAGGCCTATCTCTCCGTTAATCATGGCTTCCGAGGCTTCGTCGAATCCGGAGTATATTCTGAATGTGACTGTATCGAGGTAGGGTCTGCCATCGAAGTAGTCGTCATAGGCACCTATTGTCACATGGTCGCCAGGGACATTGTCCAAGAGCTCGAACGGTCCGCAACCCTCCGAGGGGGTCGAGTCTCCAGACTTGACAAGCGGTGAAGTCAGGCCTTCTGTCAGGAAGGTGCCGGCATAATCTCTCCCAGAAAGATTGAAACTCACCGCGTAGGTCGAGACCTTCGTCACTGTGTAGGCAGATTCGTAGGTGTAGACGACATCATCGGCCGTGACGTTCTCACCGTCGTGCCATGTGACGTCATCTCTCAGAGTGACAAGCACCGTTTTGTTGACATCATCAATCGTCCATCCCGATGCGACCCATGGAATCGGCATTAGGGTTTCTGGATGGATTCTAGCAAGGGAGTCGTACAGCAAATCGATTATGTGCTCGCTCGTCTCGTCTGGATCCCCGGTGGGGTCCAGGCTGAAGACCGCATCCTGTGGCACAGCGATGATGAAATCACCTCCATACAGTCCGCCGAGCGGTTCGTCCTCGGCAGTCGCCTGTGGGACATCTTGCGCCAGACTCCACGTGAAGGCCAAGAACAGAGCGAATACAACTACAATGAACCTTCGAGACATTACCGTCCTCCTCCGTCTAGAGGACCCCCGAAATGGGGGTCATTTGGCGAAAGTTGTAGTGAGGTCGACCCTATAAATACCTTTCGAACTGGCTCGGCCAGCAGCATCTCGGATGTGCCCTAGCAGCCGGTGCGCGGTTAGATGATGTCGAGGTCTCTTCCGGCCTTCTCGAAAGCCGCGAGGGCATCGTTGAGGTCGTCCTTTGTGAGCCCGGCGTTCATCATCGTCCTTATTCTCGCCTTGTCCCTCGCCACCATCGGGAACACGATGGGAAGGGCGAAGACGCCCAGCTCGAAGGTTCTCTCCGAGAGGGCCTTGGCCTTGTGGGACTCACCCACCATGACCGGTGTTATCGGGGTCTCGCTTTGTCCCGTATCGAATCCCATCGAGTCGAGCTCGTTCTTGAAGTACTTCGTGTTGTCCCACAGGTTTTTCACGTGCTCCGGTTCCGTCTCGAGTACGTCGATTGCGGTAAACTGAGCGGCCGCGACCTGCGGCGGGTGAGATCCCGACAAGAGCCACGTTCTGGACTTGTTCAGTGCGAAGTTCACCAGGTCCTGGGAGCCCGCGATGAGACCGCCCACGACTCCGTAGGCCTTGGAGAACGTTCCCATCTCCACGTCGATCTTGCCCGAGATGTCGAAGTGGGCTCCTATCCCCCTTCCATCAGGTCCTATGACGCCCTCTCCGTGGGCATCATCGACAAAGGTCATCGCCCCAACCTCGTTGGCAAGGTCTTGTATCACATCCATGTGCTGAATGTCCCCGTCCATCGAGAAGACGCCATCACTCACGACGAGTATCCTGTTGTACTTCTTGTCCGCCTCCTTGAGCACCTTCTCGAGCTCCCCCATGTCGCGGTGCGGGAATATCATCCTGTCTGACTTGGTCAGCCTGACGCCGTCTATGATGGAGCCGTGGTTGAGCTCGTCCGATATGATGACGTCCCCCTTACCGGCGAGTTGCGGCAGGAGTCCTGCATTCGCCGCGAAACCCGTCTGGTAGATGAGCGAGGACTCGGTTCTCTTGAACTTCGCCAGCTTCTTCTCCACCTTGATGTGCAGATCCATGTTCCCCGCGATGGGTCTGACCGAGCCAGAGCCTACGCCGTGAGTGTCTATTGCCTCCTTGGCAGCTTGCTTCAGCCTCGGATGGTTGCTCAGATTCAGGTAGTTGTTCGAGCAGAGCATTATCACGTCCTTTCCTTCCACCCGGCATCTCGGTGCGGAGGGACCTTCAAGAACGCGCAGTTTCCAGTCAAATCCCTTCTCAACGAGTATCTGATATTCCTCCCGCATGAATCCGCTTGGATCTCTCATCTTCCCATCTCCTCCATTGGGCTTCACCTTTCACGCATTCGCCATAATTAAGCATTCCTCTATGGTTTGAACCAATCCATGTACA
>JAGMCJ010000055.1 GCA_023129265.1 Thermoplasmata archaeon
GGATGAGTGATGGCTATTTTTGTCCTACAGCCCTCCGTACGCCAACTCTTAAATAATAGCTCTTTCTTAAGTACGCATACTCGCAGCCAGAGGGTGACTTATGGCAACTGATGGTGACAAAGAGGATAGCGAATTCAAGTACATCGTTCGAATCGCCAACACCAATCTTCAAGGAGAGAAGCCCGTGGTCGTGGCTCTTCCCGGTGTGAAGGGAGTGGGGGTCAGGACAGCGGAGATTCTCGCGGATCAGTTAGGGCTGGACAGAAGAGCCCGCATCGGTGATCTGCCCGATGAGAAGATCGAGGAGATCGAGAAGACACTGAAGGAATTGCCCGACGTCGTTCCTCCCTGGCTCCTGAACAGAAGGAAGGATTTCGAGACTGGAGCGGACCACCACAGAATCGGAGCAGAACTCGACCTCGGTCTGAGGGATGACATCAACCTGATGAAGAAGATTCGTTGTTACAGGGGGATCCGGCATGAGACGGGTCAGAAGGTCAGGGGACAGAGAACCCGCTCCAACGGCAGGTCAGGTCTCACGGTCGGCGTGATGAAGAAGGCAGCGAGACTGGCCATGCGCCAGAAGAGGAAGGAGTGAGCGCTGAATGGGAGACCCGAAGTTTCCGAGAAGGAAGTATGATTCACCCTCCCATCCCTGGCAGGGCGAGAGGATCAAGTTCGAGCGCGAGCTCGTCAAGAAGTACGGCCTCAAGAACAAGAAAGAGCTTTGGAGGGCGCAGACCCTTATCCGCAGGTTCAGGCAGCGTTCCAGGGTCCTCCAGGCACAGAGCAGATATGGGGACGAACAGGCCGAGAAGGAGACGGAGGAGCTCCTCGCAAAACTCGGTCGACAAGGGTTGCTCCCTCAGGAAGGGGCCACTCTGGACGATGTTCTTGCTCTTGACCTCGAGGCGATCCTTTCCAGGAGGCTCCAAACGATGGCCTACGTGAAGGGGCTCGGTTATAGTCCCCACCATGCCCGACAGCTCATTGTCCACGGACATATTGCAGTCGATGGCAGGAAGGTCACCATCCCGGGGTATACTGTGAAGAGGATCGAGGAAGGCAAGATTAGCTATCACGAGTTCTCGCCCTTGGCCCATGACATGCATCCCGCGCGACCTGATGTCGATATGGAAGTGCCCGCGGAGCCCGAGGATAAGCCAGGAGAGAAGGCTGAGAAAGCACCAGCTGCAGTCAAGGAGCCCGCAAAGGAAAAGGCTGCGAAAGAGGAGCCCAAGGAGGAGCCAAAAGAAGCCAAAGGTCCCAAGAAGGAGGAGCCTGAGAAGCAAGAGGCCAAAGAGGGACCTAAAGAAGCCGAAGGGGCCACCAAGGAGAAGGAGGAGTAGCGTTGGCTCGATGGGGAATTGCACACATCTACGCTTCTTATAACAACATCATAATCACATTGACAGATTTGACAGGCTCGGAGACCCTCACGAAGTGTAGCGGTGGAATGGTCGTCAAGGCCGCCAAGGACGAGTCTTCTCCATACGCTGCCATGAGGGCGGCCGAGCGGGTCGCTGACATAGCCAAGGAGAAGGGCATAGATAGCATTCATGTTCGAATCCGGGCGGCTGGCGGCAACAAATCAACATCACCCGGCCCTGGCGCACAGTCCGCAATCAGGGCGCTCGCAAGGGCGGGACTCAGAATCGGAAGGATAGAGGACGTCA
>JAGMCJ010000056.1 GCA_023129265.1 Thermoplasmata archaeon
AGTGCACGATGAATGATGCTCTTGGCTTGGAAATCCCCGCCCTGCTTGTATATGATGACGTCGCCGAACTCACCGTATGTGCTGTATCCCGTGGCTCGACCCTCCACGTACGTGATTATGTCCGAGCTTGAGGGTGCATTCTGGACAAGGACAAGGTCGCCGGTGTCGATGACGCCCACGAAGCTCTCGGTGTCGCTGTGCTGCATGCTCTGGCTCTCGACGACGACCATGGGAGGCCAGTTACCCGTGTAGAGGAACAGAGAGAGAAGAATGATTCCCACTATCAGGGCAGCGACGCCCAAGTCTCGAAGCAAGAGGAGTATGGAACGAATCCATTTCCTCCTCCGGTCCTTCTTCTCCGTATCGTCTGGTTCTGACTCCATGCGAACCTTCGACCGAATGGATACTCTGGATTTCACTTAAACCTTTCTTGCTGAGCTCTCTGGAAGGACGTCTAAGCGTCAATCTCGACAACGGTGATCTGTCCAACGAGCGGGAACGCGACGTTGTAGACTGGGACCGTCCTCTCATCGCCTTCGAAATCGGAAAGAGTGAGCTGCTTCCTCCTCAACTCCGCGACAGGAGTCCCACGGTGGGCGTGTCCGTGGAACACAAGATTCGGTCTTCTCTCGAGCAGGACCCTCTCCAGCTTCCTGCATCCCATCTCAGGCCAGTACCTTTCATTCTCGCCGACCAAGGTCTCGTAGGTGGGAGCGTAGTGAAGGAGCAGGATCGTGAATGCGTCGTCACTGAGCATCTCATCGATCATCGATACCCTGCGGTTGAACTTCTGGAAGATTCCCGAGATGTTGGTCCTCTGCCACCATGTCGGGCGGTCCAGACATCCCGTGCTTCCCACTACCTTCACGTCGAGGCCGTCGATCTCCATCCGGACGCTCTCGTCATCGAGAAAGACCGTTCCGTCGTTCTCGCTCATTGACGCCCTGTCCTGCTCGTACTCCTCGTTGCCGAAAACACAGACTATCGGACAGCTGAGGCTCCGCTCAATCAGTGACAAGATGTTCTTGAAGACTTCGACCTCGCTCCCGTCCGTCAGGTCGCCTGCGATGAGAAACAGGTCTAGGTCCTCGGTCTCCGCGAGACTCTCAAGAAAAGGCCCCTTGAACTCCTCTCCATGGATGTCGCCCACGGCACCTATTCGCACGTTATCTTGACCCTGACCAGTGCAGATAAACCTTTCTGCCTAGAGCTCGAGCTGTGCTGTCCCGAAATCATCAACAACGGAGACATCCCCCGCCGGGATGTCCTACAAGCTCAATGACGATGAGACACTGTGCATAGTGAGACGGATCGAGAGTGGAGAGTACAGCAAGCTTCATTGGATGGAAGGAGGTGTGACACACCTCAGGAGGCTTTCTGGTACAAGAATGGCCCAAGGAGACTTCTTGGATGTGCTCAGTGGTTGTGGAAGGATGATCCATGAGAAGAACCTCTGTTTCCTGTGGACGTCTTGCCTGTTCCTGTCCCTGCTCCTCTGTTGTTAGAGATTTCGGGATAACACATGAAAGCGTTTCGGGAACTTCGCGAAACGTGCGCTTTCAAGCACGGGAGCAAGCAGCGAATAGCAAGAATCCTGCAAGGGTTCAGCAAGGGTTCAGCAAGGGTTCAGCAAGGATGTAGCAAGGAGGTCCCTGGTAAGTCCCTAGTAGGTCCCTAGGATGTCACAAGAAACCTGGGCGGGACCTGGGAGAAACCATAGGGCGAGCTGGGGACGACCTACGGAGAACCTACTGCAAATCCAGAGATTTCCCTTTTGATTTTCTATGACCGAGCGGACGCACCCCGCCCATATGAAATCGTTTCGCAGAGCCTCAGACAAACGGCACAGTCCACACAACGTCAGCCTGGACCTTCACCCAATACGCCCTTCCCGCCAACAACGCATCAGAGTCCGAGAGAACCCTCAGGAAGTAGGGCGGGGCGGGATCGAAGCCCTCCACCCGCACGACGGGCACGGATGTCTTCAGGTGCGAGACTGTGAAGGAGGCGTTCATGGACGGGAACGACACGAGGTTCCATCCCTCATGCAGATGTATCGTGGTCTGAGGGGGGACGACTCCCGCCACTGTGAGGTTCGAGTCCTCGGTCACATTAAGCCACAATCCCATGGTATGGTTCACGTTCCACAGTCCTCTCCCATATCCTTTGGATGTCATGTACCACTTCCATTCCCCGCTCGAGGAGTCGTAGTACCAAGCCTTGTCGTATTGCACTGTCTGTAGTACGGTCTCGATGCTCTCGTCGGATTGCATGAGCGGGATGGAGACGAGGTTCGGACCAGGAGTAAGTGGGCGTGTGAACTTTGCGGCCTGAGTGTTTGCGCAAGTGGATGTCTTGTATATGCATCTCGCGCAAACCACGTAGAAGTATGTTCCCGAATCTCCTTCCCCTGCCAGGGTATCGGTCAATGAATGAGTTCCGCTAGGTATACTGCCGATATGCTTGTAGAGTCTTCCCTCATCATCGTATTCATGGCCCCTATAGATATCATAGTTCGCAACGAGTCCACCGTGCTCGTGCGGAGGAGGATCCCATTTCACCATCACGTTCTCAAAATCGGTGCCTTCGAGGACAGCCCTCGTATTCTCTGGCGGTCCAACATAGAAAACCCCGTGGGGAACAATAGGATACCTGTCTTTGCTATCTCCGTCAATCGCGTATGGGACATCGCCAATACCGTCCGACCCCGGAATGTCCTGACCCGGGCCTTCGTAGAGGTCAGCCCTTATATACTCTGACCAATGGTTTCCGCCCGCTGGATATCCGTTGTCCCAATCGTTCGAACTACCGTCATCCTGTGCTTGGACGGTGTTGTTCAGGAACCGGTTGTGATAAACAAGGTTGTCATTGGCCCATTCGAGGGAGATGCCTACATCGTTGTTCGAGATGGTGTTATTGAATATCGTATTGTGACCAGTATCGTAGACTACGATGCCGTAGTAGCTTCCGGAGATTACATTGCGGGAGACGATATCGCCGCCAGAAATCGGGATGTAAATGCCGACGCCATTGTCGAGCATCATGTTGTCGGTCATCGTGTTGCCTCCGCCCAACCAATCATCTGTGATGCCAGACCAGTTGTTCGAGGAGATGTTGTTGTGGAAGATGGTGTTCCCACTGGAGTACCAAAAGAAGACGCCGTCTCCTTCGTTCCCAGTAATGATATTGTCGTGAATACTGCAAGCCGAGACCTTTCCTAGGTAGATTCCCGCAGCGAACTGACCGTTTCCGCTACCCCTCACTGTGAATCTCTTAATCTCCACCCAACTGGCATTTATGCTAACCACCACGTCTGTTCCGCCACCATCGATTATCGTTGTGTCAGGATGTTCTCCTACAAGCGATATCGGTTTGGAAATGGTGATATGCTCGTTGTAGGTTCCACTGTAGACAAAGACGGTCGTATTGGCTCCCGCGTGGTCTATTCCTTCCTGAATTGTCGTGTAGTTTCCAGGACCCGCCCCACCCACAAAGATTGTAGGAGCCCTCACACACTCTGGCAAGATGGTCATACATGTGCAGAGTGTGCCGACGACTATGTAGATTGCGACGACCAGGCCTAACTTCCGCATGTACTCCTCCGCAACTGTATTGTTTGAGCGGTCTCAGAGATTATAACTGTTTCGCGTGGAGAACCCTCCTGTCGAGTACTTCGAGCACGAGATCAAGGGCGAGTACGAGCTCTACAGGAGGATGGCCCGCTGGATCATGATGGGGGAGGACACGCCCGACAAGCTGACGGAGAAGATGCTCGTAGGGAGCTCCAAGTCCGTGAAGGTCGTGAACACCATGCGCGCCGGTGCCCTCGGGCGGATGCAGGAGCTCGGCCTAATCTCGCGCGAGCGGGACGGGAGGCGGGTGAGGTATCTCCTGCGTAAGCGGGAGGAGAGGCTCTAGAAGGGAAACCAACATATAGTCTGGCGGTCGATTCTTCTCCGAGGAGGGAAAGATGAGAATCCGGATGCTTGGCGGGGGATTGAGGATTCCGGTTTTGCTGGTTGTACTGCTAGCGTCGGCATTGGCGGTTCCTGTTCCTTCAGGTGAGCGGGATGAAGGATTACGGATTCTCTCCTCAGATTGGCGGATCGAGACTGTGGACACTAGTCAGTGCGGTTACTTCACTTCAATAGCCGTTGACAGCCACGGCCTTCCACATATCAGCTATTTCGAAGACCATCCTAACTACACTCTCAAGTACGCAAGGCGGACGGGTGAGGGCTGGGTGATCGAGACCGTTGACCCATCCTCCTCGAATGCTGGCATGTGGACCTCCATCGCACTCGACGGCAGTGACAACCCTCACATTAGCTACTTCGACGACTCATACAAGGTGCTCAAGTATGCCAGATGGAATGGGACAACGTGGAGCATCCAGACTGTTGATGCCTCAGGCCATACTGGTGAATGGACCTCACTGGCTCTCGACGGGAATTACCGCCCCCACATTAGCTACTTCGGCTCCGGAATCGGCTTGAAGTATGCCAGGTGGACAGGGAGTACGTGGAGCATCGAGACCGTAGATACTGTCGGCAAGTGGACCTCATTGGCTCTCGACAGTAATGACTTCCCGCACATAGGCTACTATGACAATTCAAATGGCGACCTCAAGTATGCGAGATGGAACGGGGCCAAATGGGAAGTCGAGACCGTGGACTCTGTTGGAGATGTTGGTGAATACACTTCGCTGGATCTTGATTCGAGTGACCGCCCCCACGTTAGTTACTATGACTCGACCAACAAGGACCTCAGATATTCGGCGTGGAGCGGAACCGCATGGACCAAAGAGGTCTTGCAGTCAGACGACGAGGTTGGGACGTGGACTTCGATTTCAGTCGACAGCAAGGACCACCCACACACAAGCTATAGACTCTACACTTGGGGGAACTTGGTGAACGACCTAATGTATGCATGGCATGACGGGAGTGATTGGAATCTCGAGGTTGTGGACTACGAACACAACGTCGGCGGGTTCACGTCGATAGCTCTCGACAAAAACGATCTTCCTCATATAAGCTACGCGGACGGAACCCACTACGATACTAAGTACGCCACCAAGGCCGACCTAACACCTTCCCTCTCAATCTCCCTCGACATCGACCCCGACACCCTCAACCTCAAGTCCAAGGGAAGATGGATAACCGCCTA